>JAVEVM010000776.1:0-2911 GCA_034005055.1 Desulforhabdus sp.
CAACGAAGAAGCCATGGAGGCACTGATACAGGCCATCGAAGCAGCGAGTTACAAGCCTGGCCAAGATATCTTCATTGCCCTGGATGCTGCTGCAACTGAGTTTTTTAAAGAAGGCGCTTACCAACTGGAAGCCGAAAAACAACCGAAGAAGAGCGCAGATGAGCTGATCAGCTTCTATGAATCGTGGGCTTCCCGATATCCGCTGATTTCTCTTGAGGACGGAATGGATGAGGCGGACTGGGATGGCTGGAAGGCTCTTACCGAGCGGCTGGGGAATAAAATCCAAATCGTGGGGGACGATCTGTTTGTGACCAACACCAAGATTCTGGCTGAAGGAATAGCCAAAGGGGTGGCCAACAGCATCCTTATCAAGCTCAACCAGATCGGCACCGTCACAGAGACCATGGAAGCCATCAACATGGCTTTTAAGGCCGGCTACACAGCCGTCGTTTCTCACCGTTCCGGTGAAACCGAAGACACGACCATTGCAGATCTGGCGGTCGCGGCAGGAACGGGACAAATCAAAACCGGCTCCTTGTCAAGAACCGATCGGGTGGCGAAGTACAATCAGCTGCTGCGGATCGAGGAGGAACTCGGAGAGGCTGCTCGTTACGCCGGATTAACTGCTTTCAAATGCAAATGAGGGTGCGCCGATGAAAGAATTGCATAAGTTAATTGATCGCATCATCGACCGAGTCAATATCAATCTTCGCGAACCCGCCTTTGATGTCGGTCCGTTTATCAGAAAGCTGATCCCTCCCAGTCAGTTCTGTAAATTCTATGCTTTCTATGGGTTGACGCTTCATCACCCTCTCCATTTTTACTTCAAGCATTCCAGCGTGGCGGGCAGCTATTTTCTGGGCAAATGTGTCGTCGATCACTCAGTTCTCTACAAGAGTGATATCCGTGGTGACGAGCTCAAGGCCCGCGGCGAGATCTTTCCCTATCAGGGGCTGGAAATCCCGTTGCACGATGATGAAGTGATTCGAATAAAGGACAGTATTCTGGTTAAGAATCTGGTGCACAACTATTCTCATGATCCGGAAAATCCAGAAGAATTCCTGATTCAGAATGTGGTTTCGATGCATTATGCGAATATACATGGATCTCCCGTTGAAGGCAGTTTTCTCGGCCCCTTTAGCACGGTGGATCTTACCACGTTGCACGACTGCGTTGTAGGGAGGTATGCTTACGCGCAGGTAGGCGAACTGGCCCATCACTTCATAGAGCCCGGCCAGATCTGGATACGCTATAACGATGCATTTGATTTCAGTTATCGATTCGATCCCGATGTCTTGAAAAGATACATAGATGTGGAGGTTGGTCGAAAGCCGACCGGGATATTTATGGACTTTGTGGAAGGACGCAAGCAGGACTTTGAAAGAGTCTTTGAAGTGGTGCGCACCAAGCCGACCATACCGGTGCCTCGTGGAGCCTCCCTCAGCAATTATGCGGTGGTGAAAGGCGATACTCAGCTCAGTGAAAATGTTCTGGTCGCACAACGCTCCTATCTGGAAAATGCCATGCTGGGCAAGGGCTCCAATGCACAGGAAAACTGCTATATCGTAAATTCCCGATTGGAAGGAGAAAACATCACCGCACACGGGGGCAAGGTCATTCACGCTTGCCTGGGCGAAAAAGTGTTTGTGGGATTCAATTCCTTTCTTCGGGGAAAGCAGGATTGTGGGCTGAAAATCGGTAAGGCGAGCATTATTATGCCTCACACCATCATCGATCTGCAAGAACCATTAGAAATTGACGAAGGTCAGCTGGTATGGGGATACGTTCGCAACAGGAGCGACCTGGCGCAGCACAGCATAGCGATTGAGAAGCTTTCCCAGTCGGAAGGGGATCTGCAGATTGGTAATATGACCTTCAGCGGGAGCGGTTCTACTTTTGTCCATGCCTTTCAGCACCGGATAGAGCATATATTGGAAGCAAACGGCGCCTATTTCGACGGGACCGGGAACCGGGGGCACGCTCAGAAAGGCCAGTATATTGCCTTTAACACCATTCAGCCCTATCCTGAAGGCCCGTTGGCGGGAATATATCCAACCATGGACATTTCCCCGTAGGTAACCGTTCACCGAATTTGTCGGCTTCTTCACGTGCCCATGCCCGCGTGCGCGATCGACTTGGGGCTCGCCGAATACGGCACATGCCGTAGTTGAAAGCCACGCTCCTTGGCGGCCTGCCATAGCAGCCGGCTTTCCTGGCGTTTCTCGGGATCGTCCAACAGCACGAAATGAACCGCCGTGCCGCACTTATTCATAGAATGTAAAGAGAACGATCCATCAGCTATCAGTACCTGAAAGCCTTCCAGCCATTTTTCGTCGGCCTTTATGGCGACCGGTTCCAGGATGTTTACAGCATCTGATCCGGAGACGATTTTGTGGGGGATGAAACTGCCCTGTGAAAATGTCCACAGAAGCTGGTCGATGTGTTGGGCCGCGATTGTGGAATCGACAGATACCTGAATCTTATTGCCGGCCTCGTAGAAATGTTCAACCCATCTGCACAGAACATCGCGCTTCTTCCCGCTGGGGGTCTCTACAAATATTATCGTTGTGCCCAATTACTTCTCCAGGCGCGGAGACGCAGAGGATATTATTCTTCCAGGCATTGACCCACTGTGTGATTCCATCCTCCATCGCCGCCGCGGCGAATCTCATTTTAACGCATTCTCTGCACCTCTGCGTTTCTGCGCGAGATCAATCCTGTATTCAGCTGTGGTGCTGACTAATCTCGGCGGCCTCCGAACAGCCTCAGAAGCAGCAGGAACAAATTTATGAAATCAAGGTAAAGCCGCAAGGCTCCGATTACTGCGCCCTTGCTCTCCGTTTCGGAGTCAGCGAAGCCTTGATATGCCATCTCTTTGATTTTCTGCGTATCATAAGCCGTAAGCCCTACA
>JAVEVM010000777.1:0-2908 GCA_034005055.1 Desulforhabdus sp.
GACCCGACGATCACGCTCAACACTTTGACATAGAGCGAGCGGCTCCGGAGCAGCGATTCCCCGATAATGACCGCCGCCAGGCCAATCACAATAGTGCCGATGCCCATACCGATATCGGCAAACCCCTGGTACTGGGCAACCAGACCGCCGGAGACACCCACCAGACCGTTGGCCAAAGCCACGCCGAAGATCTTCATGCGTGCCACATCGACACCGGCGGCAGCGGCCATGGTTGGGTTGTTGCCCGTAGCCCGCATGGCAATGCCCAAATCCGTTTTGAAAAATAATCCGGCAAGCAGCCAGAAGCCAATCATTAGCAGCAGCAATACCAAACCGATCCAAATTTCCGGATGCATCCCGGGATTGGCCGCGCTCAGGTAGTTAATGAAAGTATTCTGGTTGAGCAGCGGGATGTTGGAACGGCCCATGATATGCAAATTGATGGAATAAAGACCGGTCATGACCAGGATGCCCGCGAGCAGGCCATTGATGTTGAAATGGGTGTTGATAAGGGCCGTTACAGCACCAGCGGCGGCCCCGATGGCGAAGGCGGCAAGCAACGCAATCAGCGGGTCCACACCGGCCGCAATGAGCACGGCCGCAAGCGCCGCTCCGGACGTGAAACTGCCGTCCACGGTTATGTCGGGGAAATCATGAATGCGAAAGGTCAGAAATACCCCCATTGTCATGAACGCATACAAAAATCCGAGATTCAGCGCACCGATCCACAGTTCCATGGACTTTACCCTCTAAGTTCTATGATTCCGGCCATCCCCCTGCTGAAACGGCTCTGTCTCAGTACATGCTGGACCTTGTATACCGGTAGCTCGGTGGTGACGCGGATCAATTCCTGGTCGAACGATTCAATGTTCTTGCCGAGCGGCTCTCTGGCGAAAACTCCGCCGTGCAAATGGAAGCTTTTGCCTTTCCCAACCACTTTTTGCACTTGTGAAGACTCCGCCTCCTGGTCGCGGACGACCAGTCCGACAGCGACAACGATATGGCCGATTTCGCCGGGCTCCACTGGAAAATTGACCCAAGCAGGGAAATTTTCCCGGGTTAAGATTTCCTCACCGTTGGCCGGCCGGTTTTCGGCAATGGGCGTCCTTTTTAAGTTCATCCCCCAGAAGCCTTTGCTTTCCGCCAGCAAAACAATCCCCAGCAAGTCGGCTGTACTGATCTTAAGAAAGAGGTCCGCCAGCCGGCTCAAGTCCACAAAACGGTCCGCATCTTCAAAGGAAAGAATGTACCGATAATCGCCGCTGAAACCGAAACCGTGCAGATACTTGTGGGCAACCCGCGTCCGGCCTTGAGGGCAGAGCATAAAATCGACTGCTGGACGGTTTACGGCAGGGTAGAAGAACAAGTTGCCCTGCACGGTCATCGCTTCTCCGAAGAGATTCTTGTATTCGTCGTATTGCTCGCCGAGTGTCGCCAGGCCCGCTGCAAACTGGGCTTCATCCGAGTAGACCGTTACCACATCGCTTTCGCAGTACTGGGAGGTCGCCACCTTGTCCGGCGATCCGAAGGAGACAAGCTCACCCGAAGAAGTGGACTGCCGTTCCAGGAAATCGATTGATATCCCGTCGACCAGCGAAGAAACGACGGGAATAGAAGGCTTCTTGTTGTGCAGCAGTTCGCTGATCCGGTCTCTGCTCTCAACCAGAGTGAAGATTCCGGTCAGGTTGCTCATTTCAAACAAGCTCCTGACCGGCATCGTGATCTGATGGAAATAGATTTCTCCTTCTACTTTTTTCAACTGCTTGAAGGCGTCCATAAAGACGCGCAAACCAGCGCTGCTGATGTAGCTGGTCGCACTTAGATCGGCCACCAGGGTCCGTTCTCCGGAAGCGATCAAACGGTTTATTTCCAGCTGGAGCTGCGGAGCACTCAAACTATCGATCCGCCCCTCCACCTTGATCCAGGTTACCCCCAGATCCTCCTTGACCTCACAACTGAACATATCGTCTCCTTACGCTTCATTCAACGCCCGCGTTTGGCCTCACACTCAACTCTCAAAACTGATGCACATTCAGCGTCTCCGCTGAAAAAAGTAAAGATTTCAACCTGCCTGGAGAATACTGAATTTCTCTGTTAATATCACTCCAAAATGAGATGATGGACACTGGCAAGGGAAAGAGATCGCATGATTCGTGTTCTGACCGATAACAAAATACTTACAACAGCCGCGGTCATTTTAGCTCTGCTTTTTTGGGTTAGCTCGCTGCACGCTGTGCAGGTGGGAACGACAGCTGCGTTTCATGCCACGGCGGGAGCAACCGGTAATTCTCAAGTACCAATGCAACCGCCGCCTTCCGGCACCGAAGTGCCGCGAGAATTTCCCGGAAACCTTGCAGAAACCGGCAGCAAGGTGCTTGCCGAAGTGATCGTCTATCTGCGCGATATGGCGCTTGAGAGCGCCAAGCCCATGCCCGAAAAGATTAAAGGCAAACTGATGCCCTATTTTGAGCTCCAGCTTTTAGAAAAGGTGCGCTACACTACCGACTGGAATCCAACCCTCGGCGCCGCCCTGCGCCGCTTCATCGACACCGACACCTATGCCCTGGCTGTCACCCTGGATCATGTCATCGTATTTTCCGATGAAGAAAGCCTGAATAATGTGTGGCTTTGGGCCCACGAATTGAAGCATGTCGAACAATACGAACGCTGGGGCATCAAAACTTTCGCCTTGAATTATCTGCAAGACTACCAGTCGGTCGAAAACGAAGCCAACGAATACGCCGGCCAGGTACTCGGAAAATTACGAAAGCGATCATCCGCGCGCGGTTTTCACCTTTGATTTTACCTCAGAGAACGCAGAGACGGGCTTTTACAGTACAGGCATTGGAATCCCGCATTTTTGTTCAAACCATTCCGGATTCCGCTAACAGCATTGCGGTAATGACGG
>JAVEVM010000778.1:0-2908 GCA_034005055.1 Desulforhabdus sp.
ATCACCCTGGATGTGATTGAGGAGGCTGCCACCCTGCTTGCCGATGACAACGAGCATTTTCGCTCTTTGTGGAGCTATGCCGAGACAGACCGCCGCCGCTTCATCTTGGGGCTTATTCATAAAGAGTCGGCCGGACCCGATCCGCTGCGTTTCGGTTTTTTGCTGGAATTGCTTTCGACTCATGGTGTGGCGGTGGATGAAGAGGCATTAAGCAGCGACCTTGAATTCTTACGGGAACTGGAACTGATTGACCTGGTCGGCGAAAGCGGCAGTGGCCATTATGCTCTGGTCATCCCGCTCATGGGAAGATGGATCGACCGGCAACATGACTTCGAAGTTCTGCGAAACAAGGCACGAATTGAAACGGAGGAGAGCCATGGCTGATGCCTTATTTCCTATTCTGGGGGCGACCATCGCTCCCATGCTGGGACGAGCCGCCGTTATGCAGCGGCTGTGCAATGATCTTACGAAACAGACCCCAAGCCATCTGTCTGTTGTGGGTCCGAGATACGCTGGAAAAACCGTTCTGATGCACGGACTGGCCGAGCGAATGCGACAGGAGGGCTCGCTTTATACGGCGGTGATCATCTGGGATCTTGGCCACCAGACGCCGGACAGTAATCCTGCTTTTCTAAAGGTTCTTTGCCGTAAACTAGGAGAGGGGTTGAAGTTAAACGGCAATGATTACGGTGATCATCTCCTATCAGTGGAGAGCGATGAATATGATGAAATGCGGGAGGTGCTCGACATCCTGCACACCGATAACCGCAAGGTGTTGATGCTCTGGGACGGTTTTGACAAGCCGCTCAGCACCGGCAAACTCACTCGGAATTTGTGGGACCAGCTGCGGGAACTTGCTTCCATCCCGAGCCTGCGCCTGGTTACGGCAACCCGCCGGCCGCTCCATGAGTTGATCCGCAGCGAGGAGTCTGTCACCAGTGATTTCTGGAACATTTTTGACATGACGCCGGTTCGGGTTGGTGTTTTCGATGAAAATGATCGAACCGCTATCATGGAACAAATTAAAGGCTTTACATTGAAAAGCGGGGCCAAAAGCGAATTGGAGAACTGGTCGGCGGGATGTCCCCCGCTGTATCTGGCCCTGCTCAATCATATCATTGAAAGTGGAGCTGCCGGCGAGATTGACAACCAGGTGGTGAACGATGCCGCAGGTGCCGCTCTTGATAGAGTAAGCAGCATTCTGCACTACCTGTGGAATGACTGCCCGGAGACGGCAAAAAATCTTTACCGGCACCTGGTTGAGCATTATGAAATACCGACATCAGATGTGGGCATTTCTGAACGTACGCAGATGGCGGAAAAAGGATTCATTAAAGTTTTGGGGGGCAAGGTCCTCAAAGGCTGCCGGTTTCTGGAACAGCACATCAGGGGCCTTGGTGAGGATGCCGGCAGCATGGTTCGCCTGTTCGGCCCCTGGGAAGAATATCGAGGCAATATCCGTGGGCTGCTTGAACTCCGGCTGAATCAATTGACCTCCCTTGACGCTTCATTATGCAGGTATCTTCAGCGTAGTATCGAAGATATTCCCGAACACCCCGAGGTTTGTCTCTCCAGTATGCGGGGGATAGTTGACAGGGCTCTCGATCTGATTTGGGATGCTGAGTTAGGTCCGGCCAGGACAATTCCTGCGGCATGGTTCATCGAATGGCAACACAATGGCGAAAGGGGTCCTGAGAGCTATTGGTATAATAAATTTCCAACAAAACGAGGGCACCAGATCCGTCTTCTGCAGCTCATAACGGGAACCCAGAACAGCGCACCCAAGGCAAACAAAGTATCTAAAAACTGTTGGGTTCTTGCAAGTGCCGCTCAAGGATTTGGAGACTTCGGCCAGCACATCGACGGGATAGAAATCCATGTTGGGGTGGCGGTATCAGCGGTAAATGTCTGCCTTGAGCTGGCTGCTTGTCTGGACGGAGAGTTGGGGGTGTGACCATGAAAGAACGCGCGGCTAATGTTCAATTCATCAAGGTCACAAAAGAGAGTGTTCTTTGTTTTCTCGGAGAGGCCCGGTATCGAATCGTTGTAGCCAAGGCCGGCTATTTCGCTGACGAGATAGAAAAGCTCCTTGCCCAAGCAAAGAAGGGCGTGCGCTGTGACCTTTATGTGGACACTGATGAAAATTCCGTGCGCTACGGATTCGGCGAAAAGGCCGCACTTGAACTCATCAATGCGAATCTCGAACTGCTGAACGTCCAGAGTGCCAACTATATTAGGATGGCCATTATCATTGTTGATGATGCGGTCATGGTGTATTCGCCGGTGGCTCTGTCCTGGGAGGAAGTGCCGGAACAGATCGATTTTCCCAACGGCGTTATTGGTGGTAAGGAGTTGGCTGGAAGTCTGTTGCGGCAGATTAAAGGAGCGCCGATCAAAATCCGCATTGAGGGGATCAATATTGCCATTCAGACCTGCCCAGTAATCCAGAAAGCCCCGGAAGAAATCAAACAAGAAATTGAGACAACCATTTCCATGCTCAAGGAAAACCCGCCGGTTGATCCGGCTGAACTGCGGAAGACCACATTTTACCGGCATAAATATAAATTGCTGAAAATGACCCTGCATGGCGTCCGAATCAAAAACAAGTCCATCTCACTGCGGCCTTTCAACAATATGTTTCCGAAGACCAATCTGCGGCTGAAAAGCAGCTGGAATGTTCTGACCCGTGAAGATGTGGAAAACCTGGTGGCGATCAATGAGTTCCAGGAAGTAGTTGAGATATTGGTTGATGAATGTACACTTGATGCGAAACGTTACGGTGTCGTGATTGAAACCAAAAACAAGAAAATACTCGAGCAAAGTGTCAATTGTGCCGCAGATTGTTTGAAGTTATGCCTTGGGAAAACTTCTGCCACAGAAAAGACGGATTCTATCGCGCAGGAAGATA
>JAVEVM010000779.1:0-2906 GCA_034005055.1 Desulforhabdus sp.
CGCGCGGGTGTCAGCGTCGCTGCGGACCGGGACCGCGGCATAGACAACCCGCGTGTATGCCTTGAGCGCCGCCGAGATGTCGGGCCACTGCTGGGTTGTGACATTGGGGACCTCGGTGCCGACATCAAGAAGGTCCGGCTTGACCCAGACCTTCCCCCGATGAAGTCGCGAGAGCGCCCGAAGGCGCCGTGTATGCCCCGGCCTGCCCAGGATTGCCGTGTCCGCGCCGAAGCCATCGGTGCCGACCACCAGAACGGCAAGGCTCCCCTGGGAACCGGGGAACCAGACGAACGAGGTGCCCTGGTAGGGCCCGGACGTCGGGTTCTCGGAGGTGATCCAGCCCGCGTATGATGCGGCATCGTCCTTCTTCTGCAGGTTCACACGGAGCTGGAAGCGGTCCTTGTGATGCGAGGCCCTGTGGTAGCGCTCGCCGTAGACCCGGCCGAGCAGCGTCCGCACGGCGTCGCTGTTGCCCATCGCGTTCCATTCCCGCCCTTGCACCATACCATCGATCAACTCTTTCATCGCACTCATCGGGTACCCTTTAATCCTTTTCCTGCGCTCAATTCAATCCGATCAGACGGCGCTGCTTAAAGTCCCTGGCGTCGACGCTACCGTGGCTTTATCGAGCATCTCCGTGTCGCCGAGCCGCCCGGCAAGCGTTACCTATGTTTCCATTTCCTTCGCGTCCTCGTGGATCTTCGGTGGAACTACCTCCCGTTTGGAATGCGGGTTGTCAACAATGTCGATTCCACTCAATTGAATGCAATTGTCTTCAACTGCCGGTCTTTCAACTCAAAAGGGGCCATCACTTCGTCCGTCAGCCAGTCCCGCCAGATCGTGGCCACAAACTGACCTGCCCGTTCCTCGAAATTTAGTGGTGGCAGACCGGGCTCGCCGCAACGCTCAATCATGTCTAGCGTGCAGCTTCCGGAAGGTCTTCAAAAAAGGAAAACCATCGATCCTCCACCATTCCATCCCGTTCGCTGTTGCTTTCATCGAACGCCTCGCAACAGTGAGTCTCATGGCTGATAAGTGTGCCCCGGTCCATCCCTCCTTCGAAATATTCGATACAAAATCCAGAACAAACCAGCTTGCACTATATCAACCGGAGGTCTGACGTCAATCGATCGATCTTTCAATTGAACCGAGTAGACCGACCTGAACCGATTCAAACCGGAAATCTCTGAAAAAAGAGATCAGATTGGAAAAATCGGATTGTTTTTCTGGCCCTTATCATACGATTTTATAACGACCACCAAACACGGCATGCCCACAGCGACAGTGCAACCTGCCGATTCTACTGAAAGAGCTCCCGTGCGTAACGTCATCGTGCAATTGAAACAGTTTCGAAGCGGCCATCGGCTCAAAGGGCTTACGATGCGTGAAATGCTTCCACTCACCCGGCATTCCCCATGGCTTGTGGGCGGCCGGATCGAACAGGCCCTCGAACGTTTGAAGCCGGCAACCTTTCAGCAGCTTCGCCAGCGGCCATTGTCCGGCCCGCCTGCTGGTTGTAGTTTTGTATCGACAATGTGTCAACGCACGCGGGCTGAATAGTTTCGGATGATGTTAAGGAAGAATCATCTGCCAGGCGGTTCCGTGCCTCGATTCATGATATCCACGTACCGCGTATAACTGTACAGGCGGTTTCGCTTCTGAGCGGTGAGTTCCCTTATAATTCCAAGCTGTTCTAAATGCCATAAGGCTCTGTTAACGGTGGCCGCACTGATTCCTGTTCTCTGCGCCAGCAAACTGGCGGTTGCGATCGGATGTTCCATCAAAAATCGATGGATTCGCAGAGTGGAGGCTGCAGCCCGCCCCAGACCACCGATTTTGTCTCGATCCTGATGGGATAAATCGAGAAGCTGTATAGCGGTTTCCACGGCCTGTGTCGCTGTAATTACGACGGCCTCGGCAAAAAAATCGAGCCATCCCTCCCAGTCGCCCGTCTGGCGTACATTGTTGAGCAATTCATAATAATACTGCCGATGGGTCTTGAAATAAAGGCTCAAATACAGCATCGGCTCCCGCAGCACCTTATGTTCACAGAGCAGCAGGGTAATCAGCAACCGGCCCAAGCGGCCGTTACCATCCAGAAAAGGGTGAATCGTTTCGAACTGCACATGCGCAAGGGCAGCTTTCAGCAGCACCGGTGTCGGCTCCGGCTGATCGTGGATGAACAGTTCCAACTTGCCCATGCATTCGGCAACTTCTTCGGCCGGGGGCGGAACAAAGGCGGCGTTGCCCGGGCGGGTGCCGCCGATCCAGTTCTGGCTGCGCCGAAACTCGCCGGGGGTCTGATGGCTGCCGCGACCCTTATTCAGCAGTACGCCATGAATTTCTTTGAACAGACGCAGCGACAGGGGAAACCCCTCGTTTAATCGGCGCAAGCCATGATCCAGCGCGGCGACATAGTTGCCGACTTCACGGACATCGTCCAGCGGTACGCCGGGCTCCTGATCCAATTCGAACAGCAGCAGATCCGAGAGCGAGGACTGCGTGCCTTCGATCATGGAAGAGAGCACCGCCTCCTTGCGGATATACATGTATAGGAACAACGACGTGTCGGGCAAAAGCACCGCGACGCTGTCCAACCTTCCCAGCGCCAGCAGCGCCTGATCGAATTTGGCTCTCAACTCTGGTGTCCAGTCGATGGGTGGGAGCGGCGGCAAAGGGGCAGGCACAAAGGCTTGTGCCTTTTCGCCCACCGTCGAAACCGTCACATAATGCCCTTGGAGTTCTCGTTTCATCATTTCTGCCTCGAACTTAAAATAGGATTTTCCTTTATTTTAGTTTAAGCCGTTATCCTGAAATAAAAAACCCTGAACTGAATGACAAGCAAAATGCTGCGTGTCTGTCATGAAAATGAAGATTATTGGCGCGAATGAACCCCGGCGCTAACC
>JAVEVM010000780.1:0-2898 GCA_034005055.1 Desulforhabdus sp.
ACCATAGTCCGCAGAGCTTCGGTGATAGCTCTGCGGATAGCCGGCCCCATCACCGGAAAGAGGGCGTCGGCAAAAGTCTTGACATCTTTTTTCACTGCTGTGCGGACGACTTCCTCAACTGTTGGAACCAGAGTGTCAGCCAGCCTGTTATCTTTCGAGGAGCGATAAAGAATGGCGTCGGGAAGCACTCCTCCCACTTCTGCTGCATGAACCCTCGGGTCGTCCAGCCGGTGCTGCAATCGCTCGATTTGGGTCAAAACCTCACCCATGAGCAGGCTGCGCAACTCGTCTAAGACTTCTTCATCAGCGCTCGTCTGATGTCTGGAGTCAGAATCGACTGGTGAACTGCTGTTTGAATCACTCATCCAGTAGACCGCTCTTGACCAAATTGAGGCTGGATTCATTGCTCAGGCGCATCGCCATCTCCATAAAAAGCTCTGAAAGGCTGGAGCGGTCGACCTTGTCGTTGTAAAGCTCCTGGGTCTCCCGTTCCAGCGCGGCAGAAATGGCTTCATGCCTTTCGCGAATTTCAGCTGACAAGCTTTTTGACTGTTCTAAAATCTGATCATGGAGCTCTCTGGAACGTTTGTTCAACTGGTCTTCCACATTGGAAATCTTCTTCTCAGTTACCGAAGCCGTATCTTTAAGCTCTTTGGCAAGCTCCTGGATCGCGGTCGATCGATCGCTCTTTTCACTCTTTTGCCGATCGCTAAGCAGTTCCATCTCCTTCTTTACGTAGCTTTCCAGGGTATCGAAATGTTTCTTGAGATCCTCTTTCAGATTGCCAATTTCTTTGTGCATCCGTTCTTCCAGACGGGTAAATCTTTTCTCGTATTCACGCATCTGATTTCCGAACAAAATATCCCTGATTTTGTCCACATTCCCCGCCCCTGCCAACATCCCAGCGGGAGCCTGTACCCTGGCACTAGTCTCCACGGCTTCCTCCCTGCCTTTATCAGATGATTGAAGAGCCTTGACGCCTGACTTTGGTTCGTTCATCGTTTCCTCCTTTTGCAGAACCGTTTTCGCTTCTTGAGCTTCGGGCGGTGATGACTTTTCTGCTTCATCTTTCGCTTTCGCCGCTGCAGATGTTGCTAGTTGCACCTTCTCTCCTGTCACAGGCTTCCTCCCTTTCTGACTTTTCATTGGTTTCGGTCCCTCATTGCTTATCATACTGGCGGGAGAGAAAAACAAGCCGGCCTGGCAATTCCAGGCAGCTTAATCATTGACTTATTCTCGTTTACCAGAATCAAGATTCCGAGCGAAATCGTCAGTCATGTATTAATGAAAGCATGAGCTAACTATTTCCTTACACCTGAGTTTGGCAAAATACAGAAGAACAGGAGCTGCTATGTCAAAGAATAACCTCTTATCGCGTCCAAAGATAAGTCGAGAATCGTCGGCTCAACATGGAGTCTGGAGTCGGAAATCTTTATCTATCTACTTGAGTTAATTGAATACGGCATGCTCGATGTAGGCAACGAGCGATGTGCGAAAACTCCGATTAATCGCTAAATTTAGGTCACTGCTATTTTTTCTCGCCTCCAATAAAGCGATAGATTCCAGCTCCCAAAATACCACCAATAATCGGTGCCACCCAGAAAATCCAACGTTGCGAAATCGTTCAACCTTCTACAAACACGGCAACACATGTGCTTGGTGCAGGATTCACAGGCCAGAAGGTTCCAAGGAACTCTGCGCCATACTTCTCCATAGTTTTCTCGTTTGTTTTGTTTATTATACCCGGCTATGTTACCTCCCAAGCAGAAACCATGGCCCGATATGCCCAGGCGGACATCGCCAGAATACTTAGTATACTCGGAGAGATAAGGATTAGCAACCGCTTTGATTTAGACGTATTTGCGAATGCCTATGGCACGGACTCGCAGGACCTGAGAGATTCTCTCTTCGGCCTCAGCGGTCTTGACGTTGTCGGCGAGTATACCTTTTCCGGCAGCCGTCCATTAGTGATTGGTAAGCCAACCGGCGGACTTTTGGGAATGCCGCCGGCGCACCATGCGTCAGAGTTGTTCGAAGACATTAATTGTCAATGGACTTGAGGCTTCCGATGCCGCCACGCGGCGGTGGTAATTGAAATGGCTGTGATCTCATTGGATTTTTCCTGGGTCTTAATCTGCCCCAGGACCAAACGAGTTTCGGTCGCCCAAGCGCTGACCATGTGAATCGCAGCCTTGTTCGACGACCGACCGTAGGAGTGCCGCAAAGTCTTCCCATCGACGGCAACAACCTGCGGAGCAATGTTCGGGAAGGAAGCACTTCTCGAATTCTCCGGGACGAATCATGGGCAATACGGCCAAAGGTATCATGAGAAGGAATTCCGAAAGGCAATTCCAAGAAAATCCGAAACCATTGTTCCTTGGAACGTCCAAATTGAGCGATTTCCGTCCATTCGTCAGCACCGGCCAGCACGGAACAGAGGGTTATTACGATGATGTCGATCAGCTTATGCCTCGTTCTCAATAAAATTCGAGGATCCGTGAGTGAACAGAAACATTCGATGATTCTTGGCTTCTCCGCAGTCTGCATGCCTTCTCCTCCTTGGGTTATAGGGTACCAAGGTAGTTTGGCACAATTGAAACGCAGAGTCCGGCACTATTACGTGCGATAGCCTTGTGATGAGATTCAATGCAGCTTGACACCAAAGTTCAATATGGCTTATTAATTGTAAATATACAGTTCATAAAGAAGTGAAGTAGAGTTTATAAGTGACTTTACGCCATTGAATCCTGACAGGGCGGCTTCCCGACCCCTGATCCAGCCGCGCCGGATCAGGTTTCTTACGGGAGAGTCGCGTGCGAAGTTTTTACATTGATTCTTGATAGCCTGACCTCTCCCACCGTGCTGGCATTGCGTAATCTTTTGACGAGGAGAAAAGCC
>JAVEVM010000781.1:0-2894 GCA_034005055.1 Desulforhabdus sp.
GCCCATCATGCTGGTCGGTCTCGCCATTCCCGCCGTCTACCTTTTCCAGGTGCTGAGTGGAGTCCAACTGCCATCCATGACCCCCATATTCATCGGGCTGGGCGCGGCAACGATCGACGTCATGGTCCGCAGCTCGGCCTCCATCAAAGAAATGGCGGCCGCCTTAGGCAACCGCACGTCCATCCTGCTGATCCTGGTGATTGTCGCCATCATGGCCTTCCAGGGGATTCTCATCAGCAGCCATGCGGTCGACGGCGTCAAAGCCGACATGACAAGCTACGGAATTCCGCCTCTTCTCATCATTTTGCTGATGCCTTTTCTGGCCGGCCTCATCACCGGAGTGGCGGTCGGCTTCGTCGGCGCCTCTTTTCCGTTGATCATACCTCTTTTCCCCCCGCACCACGGGCTCGATTACCTGCTTTACGGATCGCTCGCCTACGTTTTCGGGCACCTGGGCCAGATGCTTTCACCGGTTCACGTCTGTCTGCTGGTGACCAGAGATTATTTTTCATCGAAGATGACCACGTGCTACGGACACACCATTGTGCTGGCCGGGGTTGTGCTCCTGACGGCACTCGCCGTGCTGGGTGCGCTCCAGCTTCTGACCTGATGGCAGCGCTGGGTGAGCGGCTCTCGCGAAAGAGTGCCCTGCTCTTTTGGGTGGCCCGCTGACGATCGGACGGAGTTGCAGGTGCGGCGGCCTGGCTTGGTTCAGCCTCGGGCAGGTTTTTTTTGGTACAATCCGACGAAAATCCCCATCCATTTAGGCTCGGCCAATTGTGCCGTAGCCTAGGGCCTTGTGCCCGGTCCCGCCAATGGTCTTGAAAGGTCCATCTCTCAACAATAAATAAGAGGGGTCGACAAAAGTGAGGCTGCCGCTACCGTTATCTTTGATGCCCAGGGCCAGACAGACCACCGTGAAGCCATAGCCGGAGCCGATGACCAAAATGTGCCGCGGCCTTTAATGCCCGCACCGCCCCATGATTGGATGCAAAACGATTGTCAATGATTAGCCGCTCTGCCCCTTGTCCAGCACCTTTCGAATAAGCCGAGAAATCTCCTTCTGTGAAACAGGCTTTTCGATGTATCCGCTAATGCCTGCAGCTCTGGCTCTGGCTCTGTCAATCTTTTCACTGAAGCCGGTACAGATGATGATAGGGATATCCGGGCGGGTCTTCAACAATTCATCGGCCAGTTTGACTCCAGTCATACCCGGCATTGACATATCCGAAATAACAAGGTCGTAGCCTTGCGGGTCTGCCTTGAACAATTCGAGCGCCTTCATTGGATTCGTTTCAGCTTCAACGCGGTAACCGAGCCGGGTAAGCAACAGCTTACCCAATTTGGTCAAAGACTCCTCGTCGTCTACAAACAGAATTTTCTCACTTCCGGTCGACACCGTTTCCCTTACACCTGCCGCTTTGGCAACTTCACCGTTTGCTGCGGGCAGAAGGATATCGAAAGTGGTTCCCTGGCTGACTCGACTGTCAACTGAGATCGAGCCGCCGTAAGACGTCACGATGCCGTGAACCACGGCAAGCCCCATGCCGGTTCCCTTGCCCTCTTCTTTGGTGGTAAAGAAGGGGTCGAAAATTCTGTCAAGCAGTGCCGGACTGATTCCGCACCCGGTATCCTCTACGCTCAGCTTGACATACGAACCTGCATTAAGGTCGAAATGCTTGGACGTCAGCTCAGAATCAAGCTCCACACTTTCCAGCTTAATCCTCAGAACACCGCCTTCTTCTCCCATGGCATGAACAGCATTGGTGCAAAGGTTGAAGATCAATTGATGAATTTGTGTGGGATCGGCCAGAACCGGATAAACCTTTGCCGGAATTGTCGTTTGAATATCGATGGTTGTCGGAATTGTCGCCCGCAGAAGCTTGACCGCTTCGTTGATGATTAGACTCACTTCCACAGGAATCCGTTCATGCACACTTTTTCGCGCAAAGGTAAGGATCTGTCTCACCAAATCTCTAGCGCGGCCGGCCGCCTTTAAGATTTCCTCCAGGTCGTCTCTTATCACATTGGCGCCAAGGCCGTTGATTCTCATTTGCGCCAATTGGGCATAACCGAATATGATCCCTAAAATGTTGTTGAAGTCATGGGCGATCCCACCTGCCAGGGCGCCTATGGCTTCCATTTTTTGGGCCTGCCGCAGTTGGGCTTCCAGAGACTTGCGCTCACGCTCGGAATTCTCGCGAGCTTCTTCCATTCTCAGAACACTTAATGCATAGGCCAGATCCTCGGCTATTTCGACAAAAAGGCTCTGTTCCTCAAGGTCCGCGCCCAAGCCGTGTTCAACCGCTGCGATGAGGTAACCGAAGGCGGCACCGTCATGGACCAGGCGAATACAGAGCGAATCGGTTTCGACACATTCCGCAGCAGTGGGGCATTGGCCGCAGATGACCTTCCGATCTGCAACCAATACGACCTTTTCCGCAAGCCTGGCGTGGTGGCAGCAAGGGGACAGTTCGCCTTGCTCGAGCGCGGTAACCAGTGATTCGAAGGCGACACCGATGCCCTCTGCGGCCCAGCGAATGGGTCGGTCGCGTTCATCCGTCAACACGATCAGGGCGGAGCCGTAGCCGCGACTTTGCACCAGGAGCCGACAGCCCTCCCGGATCAACATGTCGCGGTTGCGCTCGCGAACGATCAACTGATTCACATCACGAATCGCCCGCAAAACTTTGTTCAGATGTTCGATTCGTTTCTGGGTCAGCTTTAGCTCCGTAATGTCTTGCAGAGAGCCGTAGAGGCGGACGACTTTCTCATTGCCTCCAGTCTCCGGATAACCTCTGGCTAGACAATACCGCACCGTTCCGTCCGCCCTGAGAGCACGCAACTCCAGTTCGTAGGGCGCTCTCCACGCCATCGCAGATTCCACCGCCTCA
>JAVEVM010000782.1:0-2887 GCA_034005055.1 Desulforhabdus sp.
AGGTATGAGAATATCTTTCCCAGGGTTCCCCGAGAAAGTCGTCGGAAGCGATCACCGCCGCAGAAAATGTGTCCATTACCCGGCGAAGCGACTGTGCTATTTTTTTGACGGCCAGATATAACGTGGCGGAAGAAAAGAAGAAGTAACCGAGCAAGACAAGTACTCCCCAGGCTGTCAAGGAAGACTCATCGGCATGAAGCAGCGATTGGAATGGAGCGATCGTTTTCAGGAAATCCATGGCCTCACCATAGCGTCATAAGATTGACATTTGTTGGGGCAGATTCGAGTTAGGTGTCACCTTCTTCCTCACCTAACCTGCCCCGGTGCAGGTGGAGAAGTCTCCCCCTCGATCACAACCACCCACACCATCAGTTCAAAACGTCAAATGATCAAAATACGTGCCATGGAATGAAACGGCTGAATGGATTCTTGATCAGGTCCCGTCGCACACCACGCTCTGGTTACCAATGACGCATCGGCCCCACGTCTAGATGAACAAAATCTGAATAGCATCCGACGCCTCCCACTTTACAGGAAACGGCAGCTTCGCGCAGCTCCGCCATCGGGACACCGTCGATGCACACATCCGCAGCCATGCCCTTCAAATGGTAGCTGTTCCGTGCCACACCATGTCCTTTGCGGCGCAGCAATAAATTGTAGCGGGGAGAACGATAGCCGGAGATGAGCAAATAGGGGCGTTGCCGCACCTTCAACTGAGAACGAACCGCATCCAGTAGCAAGAAAAGGTCGGGATTGATGCGGTGTGCTCTTCCATTGAAATGACAGCGGAAAAGATGATTCAGTTTTGTCAGCGCCATGGAGTTGAAGCCGCCTTTGCGATTAAGATAGCTGATCTCCAAGGCTTCATTGGTGTGGATGTTGCGAAATGATAACTTGCCGGAGCACAAAGATTTTAGAGAAGCCGCTTTCACTTCCCCGTCAAATGGTCCCAGTATTGAGGGCACCATACTGCCAGCCACCAGAATTTTAAGCATTTCCCTTCGAGTCATTCGCTCCTTACCACCGATTTAATTAGAAATTCCCGTACCGGCAAAAGTACAAAGCGGCTCGAACAAGAGCCCACTTTATGATTAAAAGTGCCAGCGAACCGGGAGAGAGTTTGCAATGAACGTACCAGTCGCGCGCAGCGGGACCGGAAATTTCCTGGAGTCAATCAACAGCGACCCACCGACTCAGCCAATGATTTTTGGTGTCTCGTAGAAAACAAATTGGGAAAAGAGGATTTCCAGGCCCTTTTTATTAACCCAATATCGCATCATAGTCATCCTTCTTTGATCATCTTCCCTAGATATTTTGCAATTATCTAATATTATGGATAGCATAGCTGACAGCCGTGACATGAGCGGATTTCGCTCGCTTAAGAAAACGGGGCTTTCTGCCGATTTAAGAATTGAGCTTTCAATCGTGGCTCACAGCATTTTTCCTGTGGGCTCACCTTAAAGGGCATTGAAAGTACAAGCCGACATGTGGCATAGATTAGAGGCAACATGTCATCGGAGCACAACCTGCATCGAGCTTTCAAGCTTCGTTGCGCAGTGCTTGTCAGGCACATCCGCATGAACGGTTCGGGAGCAGCAATAGAGACCGAAGGGCCGGTCGACAGATGCCGCTATTACGGCTTTATGGACGAGATCAAGGTAGCCTAAGTTGATGAGCGCACCGGAAGAAGAGAAGAAAAGCAAGCTCCTGAAGGAGCTCGTAGGCAGTGACTGCCTTCCATCACTGTCGCCCCTGATCATCCAGTTGCTGGAGATGGCGGCGGACGAAGGGAGCTCGGCCTCCGATCTTGCCAGGATCATTGAACAAGACCCGAGCTTGGCCGCGCGTCTGATCAAAATGGTCAACAGCGTGCATTATGCCCGCAGAAAGACGATCTCCTCCCTCTCCCAGGCAGTTGTAATGATCGGCTTCAACAAATTACGAGTCATGGCTTTGAGCATTTCCTTGCGCGATACTTTCCCATTGGGGAAAGTGGGCAACATGGATTACGAATACTTTTGGAAAGCGTCTCTGTATCGCGCTTTTATCGCTCAAGGCTTTGCTCAGGCACTTCCTGCAGCGAAAGCCGTGAGCGACGATGAGGCATTTACCGCAGGTCTCATACTTGAAATAGGCCTCTTGATGCTGTATCGAATCTGCCCAGGACCATTGAAGGACTCGTTTCCGGGTGCGAACGCTCTAATGAATGACATCTTGATCTGGGAAGAAAAGAATCTTGGTATAAATCATCGGGAAATCGGACGCACTATTTTCAATCGCTGGCATTTTCCACCGCAAATAGTACAAACTCAAAAATACTTCGGAGCTGATGCCCTGACCGAAGAGCAGTCCGATCTTTGCAAGATCGTGGAACTGGCCAGATGCTCCGCGCAGGTGCTGCTTGGCCAGGAGGGCAATTTCGAGATTATCCAGGAAGCAGCTCGAAGACTGGATTTAGACGCCGCAAGAATCAACGAAATACTATGCTCCACCTTTACCAGAGTGGAAGCGGCTGCCGAGCACTTGCGGCTGAAGGTCGACTCCAACCAAGACATCTTGGAAGTTATGGAAAAAGCCAATCGCGCTCTTGCCAGGATGAACGGCTCCCTCGAAACCAATCTCGGCAAGATTATCGGATTCTTTGCCGATTATGAAAAATCTGACGCTAAAATGGCCATAGACATAGCTCAGGAACGCCAGAAAGCTGTCAAAGACGTTCTTGATGCCGTCGCCCACGAGATAAGAAATCCCCTGATGGCTATTGGAGGATTTGCTCAGCGCATGGCCCAGGTGGTAGAGACCGGCAGCGATCTGCTCAAGTATGCCGATATCATCGTGAAGGAATCCGGCCGACTGGAAAATGTGCTCAATGAAGTCGTTGCTTTCT
>JAVEVM010000783.1:0-2884 GCA_034005055.1 Desulforhabdus sp.
AAGAGCCTGAAGCAGGAATTGGCCGCTCCCATCAACCTCTTCCACCTCATTGCCGGATCCTGGCTTATGGGGGTTATTCATTCACTGCTGGTTCTCGCCATTTTGTCGGGATTTAGCGCCTACGCGTTCGGTTTTCGCTTGCTGGGTCCCGGGGTGCTGCCGATTGCTTTGTTCTTTTGCGGACTACTCCTCACATCGGCCGCAGTGGGAATCATCGTCTGCGCCCTGGCGTTTCGCTTTGGGGGGCGCGCCCATGTGGGTGCCAATTCCATCGTGAGCGTGCTGGTCCTGCTGAGCGGTATTTACTATCCGGTGGAAGTACTGCCTGCGCCCTTGCAGATCGTTTCGGGATGTATTCCGGTGACTCATCTTTTGGCGTACTTCCGCTCATTTTATGGGTTTCCGATCGGCGCCTCTCATGGACTGTGGATCGGCTACGGGCTGGCAGTCTTCTATCTTGCAGCGGCGACCGCAATCCTCCTCGCGGCCGTACACCATTCCAAGAAATCAGGCATTCTTCTTAAGATGTCCGAGTAACGGCGCATGAAATTTTCCAAACGGTTCAAAAAAAGCACGCTAGAGGCCGGGATTTTGACAGCCCTTTTTTTGGATCTCCTTTGGTGGCACAGCGGATTCCTCTTCTGGCTGACGGCCCTCTATTTTTTCTTCGGCTATGTTCTTTACCGGCGTGAAGCTCTGCTCAATTTCAAGCACTCTGAACCGATCCGAAGCAAAATGACTCTGGCGGACATTAGTGCCATAGAAGAAGAGTATACTCGCAGAGATGATTTCAATACCTTCGAGAAGCGTGCGATGGTGCGATCGCCCCTGGACAGGTATTATTATCTGGGACGCTATCGACGGGTGCAGGACCTGCTCGACCGCTACGGAGCAGGTGCCGGCCGAATCCTGGACATGGGTTGCGGCTTTGGAATCCACACCATGTATGCGTTCCGTCAATTGCGCATTCCGGCAGTAGGGCTGGAGCTTAACAGGATGAAGCTGACCGAAGCCGTGCGTGCCTTTCGTCTGGATGAAAAACCGAGAAATCTTAACTGGGTTTGCGGCGAAGCGGAGCGGCCTCCGTTTCGGCCGGCCAGTTTCGATTGCATCCTCTTCACTGAAGTGCTGGAACATTTGCTGGACCCTTCGGCAGGCCTGGCTGCCTGTCGGTACCTGCTCGGGGAGGGCGGCTTGCTGATCCTTACCACTCCGAGCAGCCACAATCTGAACTACAGCAACAATCCTTTTATTATCGCGGAGAAGGTATTAAGCCTTTATTGGGACCGTATCCTGCCACCCTATCATAACCTTCATGCACAATTCGAATTCAACTGGAAGAAGCCCGAACCGGCTTATGGTGTGCACTATCATTTCTCTCAACGACGCCTTGCATTCCTTCTGCAGCAGAATCGCTTCGAAACAGTCTGGTGGGGAAGCTATGAAATTGAAGCCTTTCCATTTCTCTTGCTCGAACTGCTGGCACAGGGCAACGTAAAAACCATCGCAAAATTCGCGGATCGTCTCGAGATGCTATCGGAGAAGCTGCCACTGATCGGGCACCTCGGGCAGCATCTCCTGTGGATTGCTCAGAAGCGCACCGGCTGATTATCCCAATCATCGATTGTTGTCGTCTATCGTCGCTCAAGGGGGTGCAGGAAGGGCTGAGTCTCATAGTTCGGAGGAAGAATGCGGGGTGGGGCGCCGGCGATCGCATACCGGCAAGAGATCTTCAAGTGCATTAATTCTCTGAGAATATTGTTGTATATTATCGAAGCCAAGCCTATAGTGCAAAGCATCTCAACACAACCCGTTGTGAATAGAAGGCGGAAAGTGGATGGCTCATCGACTCCCCGCTCGCTTGCGCTGCTCGAGCATGATCAATTCCATGGCTTCGACCATGTACTTTTTCTAAAGTTAAACATGTGCCTGTGAATCCGGGGGAGCCGCCGATGATAGTTAATCGGTTCAACAGAATTCTTGTGCGCCTGCCTTTTTTCATACTGTTTTTTTTCCTTCTGATAGCTTCATACGCAAGCGCCGAAGGCCGCAACGTGAAGGTCGGCGTCTATCAGAATGCGCCAAAAGTCCACATTTCTGAATCGGGCCAGCCCGCGGGCATTTTTATCGATATCATCGAATACATAGCCCAAAGAGAAGGTTGGAATCTTTACTACGTGCCGGGCACCTGGGGAGAGGGATTGGATCGCCTGTTGAAAGGGGAGATCGATCTCATGCCCGATGTGGCCCACACGGCAGATCGCGAAAAGATATACTCGTTTCATCAGGAACCGGTTCTCTCCTCCTGGTTTCAGATCTACGCCCGCAAGGGCAGCGGGATAAGATCGATTCTGGATCTGAACGGCAAGCGAGTGATCGTTCTGGAGCGCACAGTACAGCAGGAAGCCTTTTCCAGGCTGGCTCAAAGCTTCGGCCTGAGTATCGACCTTGCTTCCGCGCCGGACTACGAGCAGATTTTTGCAGAAGTAGCAAAAGGCAAGGCGGATGCTGCCATAACCAACCGGTTTTACGGCTTAATGCATGCCGAGAGGTTGGGACTGGAGGATACCGCTGTTATCTTTAACCCTTCCAACCTCTATTTTGCAGCATATAAGAGCGGGCCCGGGCAAGTGCTGGATACCATTGACGCCTATCTCCTCAAGCTGAAAAAAGATCCGCAATCCATTTACTATCAATCATTGAAAAGATGGACCTCCGAGGAGGTTCACTTCAAGCTGCCGGCATGGGTTCAACTTACCGGCTTGATTGCGGGTATTGTCCTGTTCATGAGCTTGATGGGAGCAGTTATCCTCAAGCGCCAGGTTAACTCCCGCACCAGGGCACTTACCAAGCGAAACAAGCAGATGGCAATTATAGATCGCAC
>JAVEVM010000784.1:0-2882 GCA_034005055.1 Desulforhabdus sp.
AGCGGTGCTTATCAAGCGGGCTAAAGAGGATGGCATCCCGGTCACTGCGGAAACCGTAGTTCATTATGTTACGCTTGATGATTCCGCGACAGAAGGTTACAACACGAACGCAAAAATGAGCATGCCGCTTCGTTCTAAAGCTGATGTTGAAGGCCTGCTTCGGGCTGTGGAAGAAGGGGTGATTGACGCTCTGGCTACCGATCATGCACCGCACGAAGCGGATTCCAAGAATGTGGAATTTGACAAAGCTTCTTTCGGGATTATCGGCCTGCAAACTGCAGTGCCGCTGCTTCTTGCGCAGGTTCGGGAGAGAAAACTAAGCCTGAAGAGGCTAATTGAGGCGTTGACGGTGAGCCCGGCTCGGTGCCTAAACCTGGCTCCTAATAGTGTGGTGGCAGGCAAGAAAGCGGACCTTACGATTATAGATCCTGAACGTAAAATGCGATTTACGGAGGACAAAGTGCTGTCGAAAAGCAAGAACAGTCCGTTTTTAGGGGCGGAGCTGCAAGGGTTTGCCGTAAAGACGATAGTTGGGGGTAGGCAGGTATTTGATATTTCGGAGCTCAGCGACTGATGAGTCTCCGTCTGATGGAATAGTGTACATGGTGAAGCAAAGAAAAAGTGCAAAACTTGCGCTTGCTGACGGAACAGTATTTTGCGGCAAGGCAATAGGAGCTGATGGTGAGGCCCGTGGAGAGGTGGTGTTCAATACCTCGATGTCTGGGTACCAGGAGATTCTTACTGATCCCTCCTATGCCTTTCAGATGCTTACTTTTACCTACCCTCATATTGGTAATGTGGGGGTAAACGATGAAGATGTGGAGTCTGATAGAGTACATGTAGCCGGATTGATTGTACGAGAGATTTCCGATCACTATTCCAACTTTCGTGCCCAGGATTCCTTGGAGAATTATCTAATCAGACACAATGTGGCGGGTATCAGCGATATCGACACGAGGGCTCTTGTGCTGCATCTGCGCTCTCAGGGGGCGCAGATGGGGGTTATTTCTTCTGCGGATGTATCCTCCGATGAGCTGATCGATAAGGCGCGCGCGCTTCCCACGATGGAAGGTTTGGATCTGGCAAAGAGCGTTACGGCGGCGGCATCCTATGACTGGTCTCAGGGCAGATGGAAGCCGGGGCGGGGTTTCTTGAATTACTCTCGGGAGCAGCTAAAGGATAAGCCGCTGGTAGTGGCCTATGACTTTGGCATTAAGTACAACATCCTGCGGCTGCTAGTACATGCAGGATTTCGAGTGAAAGTGGTTCCGGCAGCAACTAGTGCTGCTGAGGTGCTGGCGCTCTCACCAGATGCGATTTTTCTTTCTAATGGGCCTGGGGATCCGGCAGCTGTCACTTATGCGGTGCAAAGTGTCTCCCAGTTGGTCGGCAAGAAGCCAATCTTTGGAATATGTCTTGGACATCAAATTCTGGGGCTGGCTCTTGGCGCTCCGACTTTCAAGCTTAAGTTCGGGCATCGGGGCGGGAACCATCCAGTGCGAAATGAGAAGACAGGATTCGTGGAAATAACTGTGCAGAATCATGGTTTTGCCACCAAGGCTCGGCAAGTGCCTGCAGGTGTCGAGGTGACTCATTTGAACCTAAACGATCATACGGTAGAGGGTTTGCAGGTGTCCGAGGCTGGGGCGTTTTCGGTGCAGTATCATCCGGAATCATCTCCTGGGCCAAGGGATGCGGCTTATCTATTTAAACAGTTTCGTGACTTGGTTGAGAGCTGGCAGGGGTAGGAGAATATGCCGAAGAGAACAGATATTTCGAGCGTACTGGTGATAGGTTCAGGTCCGATAGTGATTGGACAAGCATGTGAGTTCGACTATTCGGGAACTCAGGCGGTTAAGGCTCTTAAGGAAGAAGGCTATCGAGTAATTCTTGTCAATTCCAATCCGGCTACGATTATGACGGATCAAAATCTGGCCGACCGGACTTATATCGAGCCGATTACCTGCGAGTTTGTGGCGAGAATCATAGAACGGGAGCGTCCAGATGTACTGCTGCCTACGATTGGGGGTCAGACCGGTCTCAATGTTACTTTGGAGCTGGCTGAAGCGGGGGTTTTGGATAAGTTTAAGGTGGAGTTGATTGGTGCAAGTGTTGGGGCAATCAAGACTGCGGAGGACAGGGAGAAATTTAAGATAGTTGCCACGAAGTGCGGCCTGGATAGTGCGAAAAGCGGCATTGCGGTTACCTTGGAACAGGCAAAAAAAGTGGCGGAGGAAATCGGTTATCCGCTCATTATCCGTCCTTCCCGGACGCTGGGTGGTGCGGGTGGTGCCATTGTGGACAATGAATCCGAGTTTGAAGACAAGATCGGCTGGGGTTTTGAATGCAGCCCAATTCATGAGGTGCTGCTCGAGGAATCTCTTCTTGGCTGGAAAGAGATTGAGCTCGAGGTGATGCGGGATAAGAAAGACAATGCCGTGGTGATTTGCGGTATCGAAAACCTAGATCCTATGGGATTGCATACTGGGGATTCGATCACAGTGGCTCCTATTCAGACTCTCACTGATAAGGAATATCAGGGTCTTCGCGACGCTGCTCTTCATCTGATGAAGGAATTAGGTGTAGATACGGGAGGGTCTAACGTGCAGTTTGCTGTATGTCCGAGAACAGGGCGGCAGATTGTCATAGAGATGAACCCTCGTGTGTCAAGAAGCTCGGCGCTTGCCTCCAAGGCAACGGGATTTCCGATCGCTAAGATCGCTGCAAAGCTCGCAGTGGGCTACACCCTGGATGAGCTGCCAAATGACATTACCAAAAAAACGCCTGCTTCTTTTGAGCCCAGCATCGATTATGTCGTGGTGAAAATTCCCCGGTTTACCTTCGAGAAGTTCGAGGGTGCAGACCGCACTTTGGGCACTCAG
>JAVEVM010000785.1:0-2882 GCA_034005055.1 Desulforhabdus sp.
TGAGTGCCGCCGGGATCTTGCGCCGCTCCAAAAGCGCAGGCAAGCGGCCTGAAGTTCCCGGAAGCAACTCGTATATGAGACTCTTCGGTAGAGGCTTAGTAGAATTGACCAACATGAACTGCTCTCGCTGCTCCTCCTCGTTGGGTGCACTGAATGCCACGACACAGATCGGAAAGCTATCTAGAGATGACTCTCGAATCGCAGCGAGGCGCTGTTGTCCATCAACAACCCAGCCTGCCTTCGTTTCGTTCTCGGTGTCAGACGGTACTGGAACGTGCAAGTAGCCGTGGTCCGCATATGGAATCTTATGACCGTTTAGCTTCGCAGATTCAAAATCCACCGTCGCGTTAAATGCTACGACGATCGCATTTGGTATCATTGGGCGTGCTGACTCCAAGTATTGCTTTATTTCCTTGATATGGGAGCGGACCTCGGGGCGCTGATAACCAAACATGTCCGCTTCGTCGTCCCGCCCTACTCGTGAAATCTCGCTGAACTTGCTTACTAAGCGTCCATCCACTCCAAACATATAAAGATGGCGTCCGTTGCCTTGGTCGATTCGTAAGGCCGGGAATGTTAGCGTGTTTGGCTTGTGGCATTTTGCAGATGCCTTTTCTCTTAGCTTCTTAGTCATTTGTGGTCTCCTTGCGCTGCTTTCGTTCATCGAGTCGGTCCTGCAGTTGTTGGTAAAAGACGTAGAGGTTGTGGAAGCCACGCCGACGATTCCGCTCTGCGCCTCTAAACAGAATCACATGAATGCCAAGATCCCGGCAGATATCGCAGGGGCAAGATTTCCAGGGAGTTTCTTCGAGAACTGCCCTGTACACGTCGATGTAGGTCCTCTTGTCGTCGTAAAGACGTTCGTAGGCAGCCAACGCTTCCAGAAGATCTTCCAGAGGAATTTCATGGGCATCATAGGCCATTGCAGCCCGAAGTGCCGCAGTTTCGTGTTTTGCAGCTTCGTCTTGATCGACCTGACCAGACTTGATCTTCCTCAATAATTGCGTGTTTTTGTCGATTTGAGGAATTCTTACTGCGGTGTAGGTCCTGTTGGGGGCATAATAATTGTCCTTGTCGTCCTTGAAGGCCTTCCTAAGAGGAGATGTGCTGTCAAAACTAGCGACACCATAGCCTTTGAAATCCCAAACATGCTCACACCTCGTTACGCCCAAGAGATGGAGCTTTGTTTTTGAGCGACGCACTGCACTAATGGCCTCCAAAGACTCTAGAATTTCTGGCGTCTTGAGGGGAACCATACCTCCAAGGCAGATGTAGTCGTAGCCCATCTTCTGCAACTTGTCGACTGCTGATGCGTAACTCGAAGGACTCCACGCCTGTGCAACACCCAGCGGCTTAAAAGGGAGGCGACCAGTCTTGGAGGCTTTGAGAAACTCATCTGCCAAATCAAGGGTGATATTCTGGCGTCGTCGCCACTCTTCGAGATCTGAAGGCTCAAACAACTCTCTCTGGGCCTCGCTCTTGAATCCAAGGATAACGTGGTCAACAGAGATTCCATAATCGAATCCACACTCAGAATAAAAATGGACCACCTCGTCTACGCTGTATGGTGGATATTCCTCCCGAACGTAGGAGAAGCCGCCGCAATCTCCCATCAATTCAACGCGTCGCCCATACTTGGTATGATCCAAACGGAGGTATGAAGCTAGTCCCTCTCGCATAAGTCGCTGTCGTTGCCCTGCAGTGTAGCGGGTGGCCCCTCCAGGCAACTGATCAACGGCCGCCTTTGAAACCAGCATCCCATCGTACGGAGGTGAACTGAAAATCTCGTGCGCGTAGAGGTCATCACGTTGACGAACACGTAATTCGTTTCGCTGTTCCGTTCGGAAGTCGAAGCTTGGATCTACAAAGTCCTGAGTGTCTGGGAAGAAGAATTTCAACGTAAATTGCTCCGTGCGCCCAGATACAGTCGGATGAGGTGATTACTTAGCATACGGATATGCTTGGGGGTGTTTTGAATAGCGTTCCACTTCATCGCTTCCATCTCTTCCCAGGTGCCCGATGTCCAACGGCAAAATGGAGCAATCAACTCCAGCTCAGCTATGACATGATTGCTTGCTTCAGGAAGTCGGGGATCAATCGTACCCATGACCCGATCCATAAGCTTACCCATGGCTCGAATTCCGGCCCCGTGCATCAGACGACTCTGTGCCGGGTCTTTGCCCCATGCTTGCGGAAAGACATCCTTAACCCCTGTCCAGAACAAGGATAGGATCGCAACCATACCCGCGACGTCTGTTTCACCGGTCGCAACATTACGGTAAGGGAAAAGGATGCCCGAGGTTGTCCCCATGCTGTCTTCCACCATCTTCATAATTGACGTGTCGGTGATTACCGCCTTGGCACCCCTCGGATCTTTGAGAGTGGAATGGCGCTTAATAAGTCCTACAAAAGGAGAACTTGCCGTTCGGTTTAGTTCATCACAGATGATTGAAGGCGCCTTTTTTGCCGCAAGCCGCATTGGGAGTGGCCCATCAACGGCGGGAAGGAGTTCGGAGAGCAATCCCTTGGGCAGGGGGCGGGCGTTGTTGATCCTAATGAATTGATCTCTTTGTACCCCTACATTTCTGGCCAGAAATGCTGTTACTGGAACTGGTAAATCAGCTTTTCTTGACTTGCTTAGGGCAAGCACTCGCTGTTGACCGTCAACGATCCACGCGGGTGCATCGCTGCCATTTTTGGGGATGGGTATTTCGATGGTTCCAGCTTGGGCGAATCCGTCTGAAACGTTTGGCCCTCGACTAGCCACGAAGCGGACATCGGCATTGAGTGCCAGAATGATCGCATTTGGGAAGATCACGTCATCGCCGTTCAGGTACTCCACTATATCCTGCACGTGTTTCTTTACTTCAGGCCGCTGGTAT
>JAVEVM010000786.1:0-2881 GCA_034005055.1 Desulforhabdus sp.
CTGGCTTCCTTCCTGCAATTTATGGCGGGTCATGGGGAGGATATCGGCCGAATCATGCTCAACAGCGACGGGGCGAGAAGCCTTTCTTTGCCCTTCCTGCAATTACTCGGAGACACGGAATGCCTGGATGGGAAGTCCCGGCACGCGTTGCTGCGGGGAAATGCGGCACGATTTTTTGCTCTGGATTTGTAAGTTCCGTCAATCCAGGAAGGGGTTTGAGAGATGAAGGAAATGAGAATCCGTGTGCCCGCCGCCTCTCATTTATCAGGCATTCCCAGCGTGTTTGTGCTAAAGAACAGGTTCAGTTATTGATTAAGCTTTTAATCGCAGTCCCTTTTCAAGGCGCATGACGTGCGATGACAGAATGGACCTGTGGCGAAGCCTCAGTTTTTATCGAAGAAAATGCACCACGGGACGGGATTCAGAACGAATCGACTCCCTTTACCCTGGACGAACGGGTGGCGCTGGTGAATGCTTTGTCCGCATGCGGCTTTCCGCGAATCCAGATCGGCTCCTTCGTCAACCCGGACCGGGTGCCTCAGATGGCCCATACCGAGGAGCTTTTCCACCGTATAAAACATTATCCTGGAGTGACCTATTCCGCTCTGGTGCTCAATGAGAAGGGTTTGGAGCGGACCCTGGCCTGCGGGATGGAGCATATTTCCTTATTTGTTTCCGCCAGTGAGAGCCACAGCCGAAAGAACAGCAATTGTTCCGTAGACGAAGCTTTACGGCGTTGTCGCGGCCTTGTGGAAAAGGCCAAGAGCCATGGAGTGACGGTACAGGCGGGGATCATGAACGCCTTTGGATGTCGATTCGACGGTACAGTCCCCCCTGAGCGCGTGATGGCTATCCTAGAAACGTTTGAAACAAGTCAAGTGGATGAAATCAATCTGGCGGATACGGCCGGCCTGGCAAATCCCAAGCAGATCCAGGCATTGATCGCCAGTGTCAGAGGGGCTTCCGATCTTCCTCTGTCCCTGCATCTCCATGATACGTATGGTTTTGCCCTGGCCAACATTTACGCTGCATGGAGTTTGGGGATCAGCCGATTTGATGCATGCTGCGGCGGGCTGGGAGGATGCCCCTTCATTCCTGGTGCAGCGGGAAATGTGGCCACGGAGGATGTCGTTCATTTGTTTGAATCGATGGGAGCTCCCACGGGTGTTTCCCTCGCCCAGGTCGGCAAGATTGTCCTGGATTTGGAGAAGAAGCTTCACCGTCTCCTTGCCGGTCGATATGCGCGATCGCTATGCCTACTCTAGATCTGAGTGCTTAAGGCCGGATGGATGTTCTGAGGTCGGGAGTGCGGCTCGGTTGTCGTTCCGGCATCGTGGATAACCTGACATGAGTTTGAAAATACTTGAAGAAGGGAATGTACTATGAAATCAATTGCAGGGATAATCTTGTCGGTCATCATCGCTCTGTCCCTCGTATCTTCTTGTACTACCACTCAGCAGCTGCAAATGAAGTCAGGAGAGTTGAGGCTGATTCGGGTGGATATGCCTGAAGTCATCAGCGAAGATCTTCCCTATGATGTGGTCGTAACGTTTGCAGCGCAGGGCAGACCCGAGATCAAGAGGGCCTGCTTCCGGTGGTTTGCGGAAACGACCAACGTAAAATCTCCTTCACTCTATTGCTATGCTACGGAAGTTCAGGATAACGCCCCCATCGGTTCCAGTTGCGCGCGGTGGCTGGCCGAAGGAAAATTTTCCGCATCGTCGCCCCTGTTTTGTGCCAATGTGGTGAGCGTCAATTACGATGAGACTCCCGGAAGGTTCATCGTGAAGATCCAGTCTCGCAACATCCAACAGGCCTACAATAAGCTCGAGTGTTACGCTGAATATCAAGTCGACGGCGAAATGAGGGAAACCAACCGGGTCAGTGCGAGAGTGAGGGTGGAACAATAGGTACACTCTCGACAATGCATTTTGAGGGATGCATTTTGGTGTTCAATGCAGTATGATGGCTGCAAAGGCTGTGGTCCTGCGGAGGTGGGATGTGGCCGTCGAAACAATAATTTTCTATCTTGCCAGCGTCTTACCGTAATAAAAGACAGAATCAATGGGCAGGGTGCTCCTGCTCCCGGTTGACCTTCCCGGCAGATCTCCTTCCGGCCGATTTCCTGATTCCGCCCGGTGTGGGGACGTGCCTCCTGCTATCGTCGGGGAAACGATGGCAGTCTCTCACGAAGGAACAAAGCGGCGTTCCTGGAGAAGTAAACGCAACGCTTTTTTTCATAGGAAAAACGGAGGAAGTCATGGCCAGCATATACAAATTCATCGAGTTGGTGGGAACCAGTCCAAACTCCTGGGAGGAAGCAGCGAAAAGTGCCGTTGAGACGGCGGCAAAAACCCTCCGCGAATTGAGGGTTGCTGAAGTGAAAGAGTTGGATATGATTATTGAAAACGGGAAAGTCGCTGCCTATCGAGCGAAAGTGAAAATCTCTTTCAAATATGAAGGCTGATCTTGATGTCTCACGGCGAGACGCAGCTTCCATTCGCCACAAACCAATGAACTGAAAACCATCTGGCTGGAATCGGATGGTGGGGCAGTGAGAAGATATCGTTTCCGTGATACTCTGCGGAGAGTTTCTCTTCACTGTGTGTATAAGTGGTACCGTTCCTGCGGTTGTGCGCCGCTTTGTTCCTCTCAACCGCTGGATGTCTTTGATCTTTACCGACCATGGTCTCCGCTGCGTTTACCGGCGGGAGCCGGGGCCGGTTTCAGGGAACATCGCTTTCTTCCCAGGAGATGGTTGCCACCTGGGGTATCTCCTTGGTGAGCATGCTCACAACCCGACCCCAGGCAGCATGCTCCTTGCTGCACAGGCGGAGCCGGTATGTCACCCTTTGACTGAGTATATCGTGTTGGTAGTTTA
>JAVEVM010000787.1:0-2880 GCA_034005055.1 Desulforhabdus sp.
CAACTCATTGAGACGAGGATGGGTGAAAATTTGAGTACGGGAAGCGGGATGAAACGGAGTAAGGATTCGAGGGCAGAGGGAGGAAGAAAGTGAGATGCGAAAAAGTCCGGACCAAGCTGTCCGCGTACATGGATAGGGAAGTCGATGCTGATCTTCATCAAGAGATAACCGTGCATTTGGAGCAGTGTTCGAGATGCCGGGAGGACTTGAAGAATCTTCGCGGCATCGATGTGCTGCTAAGCACTATTCCACGGTATGCTCTGCCCGTCGATTTCGCCAAAGCTGTGGTAGCCAGGGTGCAAGAGCCTGCTTCAGCCGAGCTGAAACGGAGCTTTGTTCAGCGGCTTTGGAACGGCTTGCTCGAGCATTCCGAAAAGTTCCTGGAGCTTCTCGATCCCGAGTTGCGTATCGGCACACGCTCACTCGATGAGTTCAACGATGTCCCGGCATGCTTCATCGGCCATGCATATTTTAAGGTTTTAGGGCCACAGAGGTGACAATTTTGAAGGAAGGATTTTGGGGCAATTCACTCAATATCATTCTGATCTTATCATTCCTGTGCTACCAACGACTCACTCTGTGTGGCTCCTTTTCGACCAGTAAAATATCAGGAGCATCGCGGAAGCTGCCAACAGGACGAGGCCTTCAAAAACGGAATATCCTATCAGTGGAAGCCCCACAACCGTCAGAATCAAGGGGACGACCCTGCCGAAAAACTCTCTTTTCGGCAATCGCTTCTGTTCATCCAGCCGGGAAGGCGTCCCCAGCTCGCAGCCGAACATCGAACACGAAGTGCCCATCTTAACCTCTACGAAATACAAGAGTCCAATCACACCAAATATTGTGAGCACAACCATCACAGAGCTCCAGTTCATTCCGGTCGGTAATAGTGCTCCATCGCTGCATCAGTCTACTTGCTCTCCTGGCCACCCTAAAGCCGATTATGCCTTAATGCGCATAAAGAATCAACTGTTGGCAATTTTTGTTGAACCGGTTTAGGGATGGTGCTATGCTCCGCTTCCGTTATGTCGCATTTGATATAATTTATTTCCGATTCTAGCCGACAGAAATCTCCCTATTTTGTTTATGAGAAAGGTTTTTAAGAGCAGTGAGGAGAATGTGATACGCGCTTACATTGGTTTTGATGACACGGACTCTCTGGATTCGGATCGTGGAACGGGTAAACTGGCCCGCTGGTTCCAAGGGCAATTGCCTGAAGAGTGCTGCATGTGGGGAGTGGTGCGCCAGCAACTTCTGGTTCATGAAAGCATTCCTTATACCTCACATAACAGCTCTGCGTGCTTTATCGTGGAAATACCCGAGTTGAACTTTTTGAGCGAGCTTGTTTGCAGGGCCGCCCGGCATCTTGAGCGTCATGCGTTTGAGGGAAGCGACCCTGGGCTATGTGTAACTTATGAGGGAGACCCCGCGCTGCCTCGGCTGATAACCTTCAGCCAAAAATGCACAAGTCAGGTTGTGAGCCAAAGGGATGCCATGGAAGCTACACGCAGCATGCACCTTTCCGGCCATGGGGGTACCAATGACGGCATTATAGGGGCAGCCGCAGCCGTCGGCTTGACGGCCCACGGATGGAGCGGCCGATTCATCGAATTTGGGAAGCTGCGCGATTTACCGGAAAGAGTTCGCGTATCGGAGCTCGAAAAGTGCAACATCCTTCCCGTCTCTATAGACCGCGACGGGTACGTTCCAGCTCCTGAAGATCTGGTTCTAACAAAAGGGTGGATACGTCCGCGTTTATGGGGTAACAGGCCTATTCTTCCGGTCATTCCAGGTGGGAATGGCGTTTGGGAATCCCTGGGAGAAAAGCGCCAAAAATGAAATAATTAAAGCGGAACCTCGAGCTTCTAGATGTCTAACGGGCTGCTCGAAAAAGCACTGCCTCGCGTTGCGTCATCCGGTGCAAATCAATGACCGCACTCTTCGTTAGCCCCCTCGCGGATTGCCCGGTATTGCTCGACAAAAGCGCTCAGGGTGCTGGCCTGTCTTTCCATGTAATCTACCCAAAGGGCGAGCATTTCCTTCCCCTCCTCAGTGAGGCAATACATGCGCTTTGCCGGTCCAGAGGATTCAGTATCCCATTCGGAGGAAATCAGCCCATCTCCTTCCAATTGGCGCAGGTGACGATAGATCATCCCTGGCGGCGCCTGCCCTTCCACAAATCCGAACTTCTGGATGCTCTGGATCAGCTCATACCCATAGGACGCTTTAGGGTAAAGACCGAGCAGGATTGATGGTTGGATGTAGCGCTCTCGCTTGCCCTGTTGCGGTTGCGGTTTTTTATTTTTCAGTTTTTGCATATCTTTTCTTGACCTATATCCTTAAAGGATATATATTCATTTTGAATGCAAATGGCAAGATTTCTGCGATCCAACCCGTTTTCGGCCAGTCAAAAGGAGGAAACCATGGCCACCATCTTCGTTCGTGAGAGGCGTAAAATTGAGGTCGGCGAAAAGAAGCCCCGTTATCGGGTTGTCGGCGTCCATGACCTCAACCTTAAGATCTATGTGGAGCATATTCGTAAGAAAGAGCTCGACCAGCTTGCTGAGGCCACCGGAGCCAATGTCGTAATCCTCAAGGGCGGAAAGGAGGAAAAGGAAAAGGCCGAAAAGGCGGCAGCAGGCAAATAACAGCCCGGGCAGCCGCCCAGCTTCAGGTCAATCACCTCCGGAATGCCCGCTCCGTGCACTACTCTTCTTTGTGGATGATGGTGCCCACGTGTTTGCCTTCCAGGGCATCGAGGATATGTTCCGGATGATGCAAGGCGTCGATGATCTGAAGCTCCTTCAAGCACTTTGCGCGCTGGAGCAAGGTAAGAATCGGCCGCTCGATGATTAGGTCGTCAAGGTCGAGCTCAAGCAG
>JAVEVM010000788.1:0-2880 GCA_034005055.1 Desulforhabdus sp.
CAACCCACGCATTCTATCTCGGCCGCCGAGTGAGGTGCATGGCTAAAATAGACATTATCGGGCTGCCACCTGTAAACAAGCCAGGGAATCTCCCGGTTCTGTTGAATATAGTCTTCCACCAATATGCGCTCGTCTTCCGAATCGGTCATCGGCTCTTCATGGCACTGGCGGCAGTTTTCGATTTTGGGGATGCCGGAAAAGGAGCCATCCGGCAGAAAGGAGTGGCAATCTTCACATGCACTGTCCTGGTGTGAGGCGTGGCTGAAGTTGATGGGCTGCGTTTTTTCCGAAAAGAGAACCCTGGGGAAGACAACCCAACCGACAATTAGAGCCACGATCAAACCTGCAAAGAAAAACAGACCTCCCAGGAGAGTTTGGCCGGATGCGCTTTTTTTCTCTTCTTTCATAAGGCAGCCTCAGCTAAGTTTGTTTCTGTGTGTTTGTCTTTTTACTATTGATGCTGAATCGATGGGTCGAGCCCGGCTTATAAATAGCCAGAGTAAAAACATTTTTTCACAAACGACGTTCTCTTTTAATCGCTTCATCCCCGACTTGTCAAGAAAAAATGCGGAACTATTATATATGTTTGTTCCTGATTTTCATCGAACAGCAATCTTTTGCTATACTGATGGAGGAGCTTTTATGATGTTGTCAATGGAGCAGCGGCAATGCGAATCATGACCTTCAATTTGCGCTTCGACAATGAGCGTGACGGCGAGAATTCCTGGAATAACCGAAAGGATCTGGTTATCCAGATGATTGAAAAATTCACTCCATCAATCCTTGGCACTCAAGAAGGCACCATGCAACAGCTTTTATTCATGCGGGAAAGGCTGCCGGACTACGCAATGCATGAACCTGCTCGTTCACAGGAAGACCACTCTTGTCAATATCCGACACTTTTCTATCGGGTGGAAGAGCTCGATCTATTGACTGGAAGTGAATTCTGGCTCTCCAGGACGCCCCGCGTCCACCGCAGTAAGGATTGGGACAGCGCTTTTCCACGAATGATGAGTTACGCCTTGTTTGCCGATCGGCATGAAGGTAGGAAGCTCTGGGCGGTCGTTACCCATCTTGATCACCTTGGTGTCGAGGCTCGACAGGAACAGGCTAAAATGATTGCCGAGTGGATCTCAACCCAAAGCGAGCCGGTTATACTCATGGGCGATTTTAATGCGGTACCGGGATCAACTGTGCATGATCTTCTGGTGGATCCCGCAACCGGCTTGCAGGATACCTGGCAAATGCTCATCCACGCCGAGAACTACTTAAGCATGACTCATCACGGGTTCGTCGGCGTTCCTCAGAGAGGACGGCTGGATTGGATACTGGTCACCGGCCAATTTCGTGCGACTGCCGCCGTCGTTGTGCGCGACCGGTTTGAAGGACGGTACCCATCGGATCATTATCCCTATTTCGTTGACCTGGATTGGACATAAACCCCCCGGCACCGCCGAGGTGCTGTGCCACATTAGGAGAGTGAATGAAAGATACAATTCGAGTTGCCATCGTTCAGCCGAAACCCTATCCCACCTTCGATGATCCAAAAAATCTTGCGCACGCCCTGATCACGCTGGAAAAATGCCAGGGAGAAGATCTGGATATAGTCTGCTTTCCCGAGTATTTTCCTTATCAGGGGGAGGACGAACTGGCTGCAGCGGCCAGGCGCTATGGCACCTATCTTATTGCCGGCCTGGTAGAAGCAGAGGGCGGAAAGCTTTACAATACAGCCACGCTGTTTGATCGTCATGGTCGGCTGTTGGGCAGGCAGCGCAAGAGAAATATAAGCTTGATGGAAAAAGATCGGCTGGGGATTTCGGCCGGTGATGGGGTTTTCCGGACTCTGACGACTGATTTCGGCAGAATCGGAATGCCGGTCGGCATCGATTTCTGGGGGCAGCCGGAGGCCGCCAGACATCTGACCGATCAAAGCGCGGATGTCATTTTCAATATCAGCATGTTCCCTGTGTTGCGGGGCCACTGGAAACGTGGGGCAACGGTAAGGGCATTCGATAATTTCATGCCGATCGCAGGAGTGAATACAGCCGATTACAATGCCCTGATCCAGGGCAAACGGGTTCGCTGCCATGGCGGCCGCAGTTTCCTTTTGCATCCGCCCAAAATGCTGGACAAATACGATTTCAACCGCTGGCTCCGCAGTCTGGTCAATCTTGACGCTTGGCTCCGGGTATAGCTTGAGTATTTGGAGCAATTCAGTATTACAGATCATAACTTGAGCACGGCCAGGCGATTTCGCAGAGAATTCTGGTATCGCTTCGGCTTTCAAAGAAATTGACAGGGCAAAGGGAGAGGTTTTGTGACTGACCAGATTCTAATTTATCTCCCCAAGATTTCGGCACAGGAGTTGAAATGGCTTGCACTGGGGCTTCTCCTGCTATCCAGTGGAGTCTGGATTTCTTTTTATTTTAAGCGGCGGAGCGCCATGGGAAGGACTGTTCGCAGGGTCCGGCAGCAATTCAACGGCATACCTGTTCGGTCGCTGGCGACGAGTGCCTATTTCTACGGTATGGAAAGGAACTGGGACAGTCAGTGGCGTGGCAATGGGGTGTTGCTGCTGACCGAAGAGATCCTCTATTTCAGGTTGTGGGCCAGGAACCTTGATCTCACGATCCCCCTGGACCGGGTCAAAAGCGTTGAACTGAGCCGCGGCGAAGGTTTGGCAAGGTTGCGGCGCAAGCGCTTTAGAGTCGTTTACCAGGGAGCGGATGATCATTTGCGGGCCGCTACCTGGCTGGCTGGCAAACCTCAAAACTGGGTCGGCTTGCTTCGAGAAAAACTAACGGAGACGGTTTCGAATGGCTAATGTACATCGCAGAAATATCTATCTCAAAATGAAAAAGCTCGATGAGGCTCGCGCCC
>JAVEVM010000789.1:0-2879 GCA_034005055.1 Desulforhabdus sp.
GCAGCCAACTTTATACTCCAACCGCGCTTGCGGTTGTCAACCATGGTTTTTAGGCTTCCCTTGAAACTCACTTCGGCCTTCACCCTGATGCCGCAGAGGAAACCTGAGCGGTTTTGAACGGATCTAGATCATTTTTTTGCGGTGGGATAGCGGGCGTTGGACCATTCATGCCAACCGCCGTGTAGAACATAAACTTTCTTAAATCCGGCGTCCGCCAGCTGACCGGCAACGCCGGCACTGGTTACCTGAGTCTGGCAGTAGAGAACGATCGGTTGGTCTTTGTCGTACTTCGTGATCCATGAGGGTACTTCTCCTGGATCTTCACGCACGGCAGTGGGGATCTTAGAGCCGCTGAGCAGCCAGCTGAAAGTCGGCCGCACATCGATGACCACCATTTCCGACTGATTCAGTTCCGCTTTGAGCTGATCTTTGCTCAGAGCCGTAATGTTGGCGGCAAGGCTGCCGGCGGTCACCAACAGCGTCAATCCCATGGAGAATATGACAGCAATGCTCAAGGTTCTTTTCACTATGTTTTTCTCCCTGTTCAATTTTTGGTGAATTATAAGAAGGACGATGAGTTGCTGTCAACTGGAGGGAGGTAGTTAATTGGGAGGGGGTGCTAATTGAAAAAGAAATTCTGATCAACCGAGCGCAGGCAGGTTTTCAAAGCGGACAAGCGCCGGGGCCCTGTGCCCCCGATGGCAGCTCCGCATGTTTGCGAAGGCTCTTTAAAGCGATTGGAACCTGTTTTTGTTCCCTGGTTTGAGGTTCCGTTGAACTGGAAAAGCTCTAATCCAAGCCTTGCGGCCTTGCGGTTTTCTAGCAGATTGCACCGAAATCTTCTTCGGCTCAGCCAAGCCATTGCGGGTTTCGCGCTGTGCCGTCGAAGCGATCCGAAGTTTTGAACAGTTCAAAGCGACCCTTGACTGCGGCATTGGATGTTTTTGCTAGCAGTGCCTGTATTTCTTCTCGGTTCATAGGTTTATATGTGCGCACCGCCTCCATCGCCTGGTCGAGGATCTCCATCCGTTCGATGCCGGTGATGATCGTTGATGTGGGAAGATTCAGCACGTAATGGAGACATTCAACGGGCGTGGCGGCCTTGGAGTCAAGAATCAAACCATCGCCCATGGACTTCATCCCGAGGATACCGATTTCCTCTCGAACCATGATGGGCAGTACCTGCTTTTCAAAGCTGCGAAAATGGGCATCGAGGACGTTGAGCGGCATCTGTACGGCGTCAAATCGGAATCCGTGGTCGGCGGCCACTTCCAGCATCCGCAGGTGCACTAGCGGATCCTTATGGCCGGTAAAACCGATGAAGCGGATCTTCCCGGCTTTTTGTGCTTCCAGCAAGGCTGCCATCGCCCCATCTTCGGCGAAGCACCGGTCCGGGTCCTCCAGGCGGATAACCTCATGGATCTGCATAAGATCGACCGACTCGGTTTGCAGCCGTTCCAGTGACTCATCAATTTGCCTCGCGGCAGCGGTCTTGGTTCTGCCGTCGATTTTGGTCATGAGGAACACTTTCTCCCGATAGCCGTCGCGCAACGCCTTGCCCATCCATTTTTCGCTTTTGCCGTTGTGGTAGTCCCAGCAGTTATCCATGAAGGTGATGCCCCGATCAATGGCGATTCGGATGAGGCGAACACTCTCCTCTTCGCTCTGCAGCCTGCCGATATGGTGGCCCCCAAGGCCAATAACCGAGACCTTCTCCCCCGTACGGCCCAAAGGGCGGACCATCATTTCGCCCCGTCTCTCGATCTCGCCGGCAAAAGCGGTCGGTATGGCTGCCGAATCGAGCAAGCTGCCGGACACCACCATGCCCGCTGTCAAACCAGCCTTCTTAAGGAAATCACGTCTCTCCATTCCTGGCTCCTTATTATTCAGATTGAAAAAGCCTCTTAGCTCCATAAATTGAAGATTATACACTGAAGGCAACGACTAGAGTCTCATCTCGTGAAAGGCCTGACTCAGATCGCCAGATCGGGCTCCTTGCTGCTGAAAAGCTAAGATTCAAACTTTTTACCCGCAAGCTGCGCCGCTTGAAATGCAAGATTTTAAAATCGGAAGCCATGTTGAATTCTTCCTGGAAAGCTTATTTTATTGGAGACGACAGGGTTGCGTTTCGCTTTTATTAGATTTCCATTCCAAAGCCGGAAATGGCGGTCGGGAGGTTAGCGATGAATCTTGCGGAATACTTTGAAAATAACAAAGGACGCGGCATTCTTGCCACGGCAGACGCAGACGGGTTGGTGGATGCGGCCGTCTATGGAAGACCACATGTTATAGACGAAACAACCGTAGCATTCATCATGCGGGATCGTCTGACCCATGCTAATCTGCAATCCAATCCTAATGCGGCCTACCTTTTCATGGAGGAAGGCTCAGGCGGGTATAAGGGCATAAGACTCTATCTAACCAAAATTTCCGAAGAGCAGGATACGGAGCGCCTGTATGCATTGCGCCGTCCAGATCACAACGCAATCAAAGAGACGAGAGAAGAAAGAGGCGCTCTGTTTCTGGTTTTCTTCAGAGTGAATAAGACTCGGCCTCTTACGGAGACTGCCAGGCATGCTGAAAAAGGTTTCCAAAAATGAAACCTGCCGCTCCCATTCCCGCAAGGTTCGAGCGGAAATCCAGAAAGGACACCCGGCAAGCGTATCCGAGATTTACCCATCACCCTCGACAAATTGCTAGGTGGTACCTTTCATAAGATTACCTGCTAATACACAGTGGGGAGCTTCTCTAATGAAGTGGGTCGCTTGGCCAATGAACGAATCTCAATCACGGCATGGTTAAATTCTTATGGACCAGGGGTGCCTACTGCTACTTCGCCAGGTCTATGATCAAATCCTTCATCTCTTCGAGTTCTTTGC
>JAVEVM010000790.1:0-2870 GCA_034005055.1 Desulforhabdus sp.
GTTTCCTCGCACGGTAAGGATGAGCAGGAGGCCTTGGACTCTCTTGCGGCCGCTATCAAAGAGTACCTTTTAACGGCGGTGGAAAACGACGCCATCGACACCATATTCGATCCGGCACATGGCAGTTACTGGCGGCTGTATAACGAGTTGGAAGCCAGGCAGACGATGGGTAAGGTAAAAAAAACATTGAAAAAATCCTTGCAATCCATCTCCCGGGATAAAATTGAGAAATCCGCTGCCGAAGTGAGATATGCCTAAAGCTATTGAGCTGAGAAAGGTTGAAAGAATACTCAGGAGGTACGGCATTATCTTTGTAACTGGGAAGGGCAGACGCCCAAAGTTTCTTGATCCGGAAACCAACAAATCCTACCCTGTCAAATCTCACGGTAAAAAGACCCTAATATTGCCTTACGCTCTTGAAGACATAATCAAGAAGTTTGATCTTCCGGCTGATGTTTTCAATGGCTAATGCCGATGTGGCACTGTTCCGATTCAACAACAACCCAGTCCGACGCAGAATAACGACCGCGACCACGACGGGGCTGAGCGGTGAAGGGAAGGGGCCGCTCGGCAGCGACATGAACAAGGCCGACACCGACGGCGAGGGGTTGAACGACCGCGAGGAATACCTGCACGGAAGCAGGTCGGTGCTCAAGGACGCCGACGGCGACCGCTTCAGCGATGCGGTTGAGGTGGAACAAGGGTCGGATCCCCTGGATCCCAAATCGAAGCCGCGAGCAGATCTGAGCGGACTCATGCTGCTTTTGTTGCAGTAGCAGTGGAATGGGGTGGGTCGTGTCCACAGGCGAGCTCCGCGCAAAGATGGGTTGCGCTTCGCTGCACCCATCGTACGGGTTACTGTGGACGACTGGCGAGCATCACCGAGAGGGGCAATTCTCACTTTGACTGCATTTCGTTTGCCGTAGGGTGGGTGCAGGCGCGGCTTTATGCGCCGTAACGCACCACCGGCGGCTGGTGCCGGCCTTGCTCTCAGGTTGGTTCAAGTCTCCGACTTGAACCAATTTGAGATTAACACAACTCCTTTGGGGCAGTTGCATCGGAGACCACCAACGGCGTGCTCTCACGATCTGCAGCAACTGAGCTGTTGGAAGGTCAGGCAGGTTCAAGTCGGAGACTTGAACCAACGAAAACTTGCGCGGAGTAACATTTCCCACTAATCCGCGAAGAGCCTTTGTTATTGAGCGGGTTGTCTGATCGTTTAGCTAGCAGCATTCGATCTTTTTGGACTCGTTACAGATGGTTGAAGCCGCCGCTCCCGCTTTCGGTTCAATCACGCAGCAACAGGAAGAGCTGTCGCGCCCCAGCATGCTGTTGATAACGGCTGCCGCACATCCGACGCCGGCTGCAACCTGAATGGCTTCCGCGGGGCAGTTTTGAGCACATGCCCCGCACTCCATGCACGCGTCCCGCTCCACGATGTGTGCGCGCTTGCCGTTCATGCTCAACACGGCGTGCGGACAGACCACGGTGCACATGCCACAGCCGATGCACTTGCTCTGATCGAGTTGCAGGGTGGTGACGTCCTTAAGATAGAGCAAACGTCTCATGCGATACTCCTTTAGGCCATCAGCCGAGATACGATCCAGAGTCCGAATCCGGCAATCCCCGCAACAGCTTGTATGGGCAAGGCCCAGCGCATCTCTTTCTTGACGCCCGAAAGGGATGTGTAGGTCGAGGCGCCGGTGAAATTCATGGCAAGATAGGCGGAGATGGCAGGGATGATCAGAAACCAGCCCAGGATCTCCAGGCCGGCAGCCGGAGAGCCGAAATGAAGCCCGTGATAGATGGTGTATAAAAGCGCCAAAAAAAGGCCGACGCTCGCTCCCTTCAACGAAAAGGCTCGCCCCGGCAGCAATGGCAGCAACAATGGAGCAACTATCACTCCGGCCAGAAGAGCGGTCGAAAGCCCCAGGACGGCAAAGGATCCATGACTGAGCACGCTGTCCCAATATTCGTGCGGTCCTCCTACTCCGCCAAGGAGTAAGAAAATCGGCGCAATGAGTGCAAATGCCTTTAACGCCGCAACCAGTTCTACGGGAATGAGGGCGATCCGTTCGCTCAGAGGAAAAGTCTTCAGCCGCATGGCCGGTGTGGCTCGCCAGCCGGCATCGAGGAAAGCGGGCAGGTCGGCAGCCTTGATGGGGCCGTAGACCACCTGAAAGCCGGTGAGTCTTTTTACGTTATGTGCGGAGACTCCCGGAGCCCCAAGCTGGGGAAGGATCAGTTTGCGGTGGCTGACCACTTCCGCCAGGCGACTCGATTCAATGCGTGTGGTAAGCTCGACCGTACCGAAGGTGCCCTTTCCCGCCGCACACCAAACATTGATCCCGTTGGTGTCGAGCACCAGTATCCACACATTTCTGCCCGGCAGTGCTGTTCGCAGCTTGTCGAAACTCAATTTATAATTGGCCGTAACAAGGATCGGGGAACTGTTGTCGGGATTGCCGACTGCATAGAGACCTGGAATCACGGTATAGCGCATTCGCCCTACTGCCCAACGCACTTTGAACGCTCCCCAGTGGTCCTTCCAGTCAAGCGCAGTGGAAATTTGCGGCACCCGACCGATGGCGGTCCCCAGTGATCCAATCACAAACGGCTGTCTCATGCTTGGATGGCTCGCCTGAGCCTTCGGCTTTGGCGGTCAACAGTTGCCGGCAGCGGCGGCAAATGGAGAGGCCGCCGGTTGCTGTGGGTGAAACCCTTCGAGTTTCGCTTTGTTATCAGTTGGATGATTCATCTATTGCTCCCTAGTTCGATATTGACCATTTTTGCGCCGCGCATTATATGTCGCATACCGGCATTAGAATAAGCCGGCCGTGGTTTCGGGCAGCAGACATGGTGTAGGATGG
>JAVEVM010000791.1:0-2864 GCA_034005055.1 Desulforhabdus sp.
TGTTTCTGTAGCAGAGGCTACATTCCGAAGCTTTTGAGGATTATTTTATATCTTGAATAAGGCCGCCAGCGCTCGATGGTTTTGGGGAAACCAGGTAAATGGCAAAAGAGATGGATTACCTGATTCACTTTCAAGATGATGCGGCACTGGATACGGATACGGTAGGCCAAAAGTTTGCCGCACTGGCCATGGCTTTTCGTGCCGGTCTGCCTGTTCCAACGGCGATAGCCGTTAGTGCTGAGGTCCACCGCTTTTACAGAGCCAACGGGAAATGGCCGGACGGCGCGCTGCAAAGCATCCGCCAGGCAGCTACTGATCTGGAGCTTGGCAGGGGCATTTCGGTGCGCTCTTCGGCCACTCTCGAAGATCTGCCCGACAGGAGCTTCGCCGGGCAATACAAAACCTTTCTGAATGTCCGGGAAGAAGCGGAGCTGCAAGAGAAAATCGAACAATGCTGGGCATCTGTGGTACCGGGCTCATCCTCCTATGCACAGCCCGGCGAACAGCAACAATTGAGTGGGACGAGCATATCGATGGCGGTCGTTCTGCAGAAAATGGTGCAGGCCCGCACCGCCGGTGTGGCTTTCAGCAGGAATCCCATGTTTCCGGCCCGCAGAGAGGTTGTCGTCGAGTGTGTTGAAGGGTTGGGCGACCGGCTCGTCAGCGGCCATGTGACACCTCATCGAGCTTATGTCGAGGAAGGCCGGGATATACTCGTTGAGCTTCCAGCCGGAGCCGTCTCCAAACCGGCAGGTAGAATTCCTTTGCAGCAAGCGCAATGGGTTGAAATCGCGTCACTGGCCCGGCGAGCAGAAGGGCTCGCATCAGGGGAGCCTCGAGACATTGAATGGGCGTATGACCGCGACGGTAGGCTTTGGCTGCTGCAGTCCCGTCCGATCACGACCTTTGCTGAAACAGATACGGCTGCACCTGAAGGAGTGTGGACCAGGATGATTGCCGACGATCTTTGGGCTGACCGCCTGACCCCTTTTCTGGCCGATGCAATGCTCCAAAGCTCCTCCCGCTTCGATCTGTCCCGCTATCGCAGCAAACTTGGGATCGCAATCGAAGAGCCCACCCTGGCGGTCATTAAAGGTTTTCTATATGTCAATTGCACCGCTCTGAGAAGCGCCTTGGAACTGATTCCACGCACCCTTCGCACAGTGGATTTGCGCAGACTTTTCCCTCCTGCATATGAAAAGGATGTGACCTCGCCCTCACTTGGGAGGATAGCTTCGTTTGTTCTCCGCTACATCGCCCTGGCGTTGACCGATCCAGCGGTAAACCCGTTCTTTTCCCATCGAATTACGCTGGCCGAGCTCAAAAAGTTAAGAGAGAGGCTGCAGGAGATTCGTGCCGCGCAGGCAGACGACCCCCGGCAAATGCTGCTGAAGGTGCACACCACACTAGACCTGATGGCTTCATTGCAGGAGACAAACCAGTGGCCTTACAGCTATGCCACCATTTTTACCTGGCTGCTCAGATGGTTGACGGTCGATGTGGCCGGAATGGCATATCAGGACTTTTTGCGGCTACTGGGTGAAGGTGCCGATAACATCACCATCGAGATCGAAGCCGAGGTCAGAAGAATCGCCGATATGATCTACCGCAACCGGGAATTGCGAGAAGCTTTCGGCAGCTTTGCTGCCGAAACTTTGGCGGGCGTCTTGCCCGCTGCCATCGAACAGGAGCTGACCGCCTTTATCGGCAAGTATGGAGCCCGCTCGCAGCACCGCACCCTGTTGGTTAAGCGGTGGGCTGAAGCACCCGAGCAAGTTCTCGGTATGCTTGCACAGCTGGCCAAAGCGCCCCCGAATGGTGTTAAGCACATCCGTCCCGAGCCGCTTCGCATCTCCTGTCAAAGCCCGTCCCCGATTGCGCGGCTGCTTCTTCCAGTTCAGCGTATGGCGCGAAAGTATCTGGATTTGAGAGAAGAACTGCGCTTTTTTCTGGATCAAATCCTTTATGAGATCAGGAGATCTCTTTTAGAGCTTGGAGCCGCAACAGGTTTCGGCGACGACATCATGTTTCTCACCGCACCTGAGCTGGCCAAGCTCGTTTCGGGCAAAAGCTCACCGACTACCGCGCACGTCCTGGCAAAAAAAAGACGCAGCTCTTTCGACCGGCCGCACGAACCCCACACGTATTATGCAGATGGGCGCCCGGTTAAGGAATTTGCTCTGAAAAAAGGGCTGCTTGAGGGGATCGGCACCAGTTCCGGGAAAGCGTCTGGATGCGCGAGGATAGTGGAGAACCCCGGCAGCTCGAATCTGAACAGGGGCGACATTCTGATCGCAAAGCATACCGATCCGGGCTGGACTCCAATTCTAAGCATCGTTGGCGGAGTTGTTACCGAGGAGGGAGGACTGCTCAATCACTGTTCCATCGTCGCGCGGGAGCTCGGCATTCCTGCTGTGGTCGGGCTGCGGGAAGCCACCCGGCGAATTCCGGAGGGAGCCTTTATAACAATTGACGGGGACCTTGGAACCGTTCAGATTGCGCGAAGCGGACGAGCCGGCTGCAAAGACGCGTAGCAAGACAAATACCTTTTCCCTCTCCGCCCTCTGTCGGATTCTAAAGGATCATGAGCTATTCAATCCTGGCACGCTGAAAGGAAAGCCGGCCGATTCCTGAAAAATCGGCCGTTCGATTCCGCTATTAAAAGCTGCCGGAGCAATGGGCACATCAGAAATCTGTGGCGTCACCCATCTGCACAGGGAGCTTTTGCGTGGACATGACTTTTCCTTTGAGCCTGGCTGCCAGCTTTGGTTTTGGAGAGTTGGACCGGGTCGGAGCTTCTTTTCTCTTTCGGTTGTTACGATCGCCGTTTATGATTGTAACCAGATCGGAAACCACGCTCCTCA
>JAVEVM010000792.1:0-2860 GCA_034005055.1 Desulforhabdus sp.
GACTAAGCTAACTTTAGTCTATTCATATGTCAACCGGCCTGAATCCATCACGCGTTGGCTTGCCATTCACTGCTCACAGCAAAGTCCGGTCGAGGACCAGCGGGATCTTGCCGATACTGCTGTCAACCGCATAAATGGGATGAGCCAAACCCGTTATCTGCCCTCTTAGAGCATCCCTGATCAGCTCCGCTCCCTTTTCCACAGGGGTGCGGAAATGATCCAGTCCCGGGGCCGGCTCGCAGTGGAATACGTAATAAGGTCGAATTCTGATTGATAAAAGCTTTTGGTGTAAATTCCTGAAGGAATCAACATCGTCGTTGATCCCTTTCAGCAGAACAGCCTGGTTACCGACATTCACTCCGCAACAGAGCAGATCGTAGACCGCCTTGGCCGTTTTCTCCGTCACCTCTCTGGGGTGATTGCACTGAGTATTGACCCAGATAGGTAACTTGTGGAATCCGCCCAGCACCTTTCGCAGTCCTGCTGTGATCCGCTGGGGCAAAACGATGGGTATTCGGGTGCCGAACCTTATCATCTCCAGGTGCGGAATCTCGCGCAATTTACGAATCAGATAGTCGATTTTATCGTCTGCAAGGATGAAAGGGTCTCCCCCGGTTATCAGGACATCTCTGATCTCTGCATGCTCCCTTATCCAGCGCAAACCTTCCCCGACATCAAAGCGCAGCTTCAGGCTCCGCTCCAGCACTATTTCCTTGCGAAAGCAATGCCGGCAGTAGCTGGCACAAAGGTCGGTGACGACAAATGCGACGCGATCGTCGTATTGCCGTGCTATGCTGTCCGGACGGCCCTGTTCCACAGCGCGGTTCTCTTTTTGAATGAGATAATCTTTGATGCCGAACCGATTTTCCCTTTCTCTGAGAGAGGGGATGACTTGCCGGCGAATCGGGCAATCAGGGTCAAACGGGTCCATTAAAGAGGCAAAATAGGATGTGGTGCCCCACCTGGTATTAAGAGCCTCAATTGCCTCCTCTTCCTGTTGCGTGACATGGATGAGCTTCTTTAGCTTGTCCAGAGAATCTATTCGGTTTTGGAGCTGTTCTACCCATTCTTCCATTTATGCTTCTCGGGACTTCAATCGGCACGATAGCAGCAGGATTTCCAGGTACTCATTCGATTGGCGAGCGAACTTTGCTGAGAAAGCTTATGGTGCGTTCATTACGGGGGTTGGTGAAGAGCTCTCTGGGGATGTTTTCTTCCACAATTACTCCCTCGTCCATAAAGATGACCCGGTCGGCGACTTCTCTTGCAAAGCCCATTTCATGACTCACAACCACCATGGTCATGCCTTCTCTGGCCAGAGTTTTCATGACCTCCAACACCTCCCCGACAAGCTCCGGGTCCAGTGCACTGGTCGGTTCGTCAAACAGCATCACTTTGGGCTTGAGGGCCAACGATCGGGCTATGGCAACCCGCTGCTTCTGGCCGCCACTAAGCTGGTCGGGATGGCAGTGGGCTTTATCCTTCAAGCCGACCTTATCGAGCAGCTCCATGCCAAACTGTTCGGCTTCCCTGCGTGGAATTCCTCTGACCTTTATGGGTCCGAGGGTCACATTCTTGAGTGCCGTCATGTGCGGAAACAGGTTGAACTGCTGGAACACCATCCCCGCTTCGGTGCGGATCAGATTGATGTCGGTATTCTTATCGTTTATATCGTAATCATCAACGATAATTTCGCCGGAAGTCAGCTTCTCGAGCCGATTGATACAGCGCAGCAGGGTGCTTTTTCCCGAGCCGCTGGGGCCAATGATCACCACCACTTCGCCCGCTTTCACGTGAAGGTCGATGCCCTTGAGGACCTCCAACGCCCCGAAGCTCTTGTGCAGGTTTTTGATCTTTATCATCAGACGATTTCCAGCTTTCTCTCCAGAATGCGCAAAAGCTTGGCAATGGTCATAGTCAGCGCAAGATACATCACGGCAACCGTCAGCCAGACTTCGAAGGCCCGGAAATTGACGGCTATGATCTCCTGTCCCGTGCGGGTCAGCTCCCCGACGCCGATGACCACCAGCAGAGAGGTGTCCTTGAGGCTGATGATGAACTGATTGCCGAGCGGGGGAATCATACGTCGGAAGGCTTGCGGCCAAATGATGTACATCATTGTCTTAAAATGAGTCAATCCAATGGAGCGGCCGGCCTCCATTTGGCCTCGATCGATGGATTGAATAGAGCCGCGCACAATTTCTGCGATGTAAGCACCAGAATTTATGGCGATGGCGCCAATGCCCGCGGCCAGCGGCGGGACCCGCATATTCAGCGCCAACGGCAGTCCGAAATAGATGAACATGACCTGCACCATCAACGGAGTACCGCGAATGCTCTCTATGTAGAAGCCGGCCAGCCGGTAGAAGAAGGGGTTCCTTGAGGTTCTGCCCAATCCTGCCAGAGCGCCCAGGCAAAAGCCGATCATTAAGCCGAATATGGTAATGAAAATGGTGAATTTGATACCAACCAGCAGGATCGGTATGGATTCCCAGATCACGCTCGCTTTGAAATTAAAGTGGCCGGCCATAGAGCTCCATTACTAAAACCGTTTAATTACAGTCTGCCGCATGCAGGCGCGGACGTGACTACGCGATGTCGTAGTGAGGACGAAACTGGAAACGAATCATGCTGCACGCATTGGCATCGCACGCTCTCCGTTTCTGGTTCCTGGACCATGGTTCCTGGCCGGTAACCGTTCACCGGGTTATCGATTTCTCCGCGTGCCCGTGCCCGTGCCCGTGCCCGAAATCGGGTACGGGCACGGGCACGCACACGGGCACGAAATTGCCTCGTCAACACCTGGCAACTGAACGGCTACCTTGGTTCCTCGTCTCCTCGTTCCAAAACAGAGTTTGGG
>JAVEVM010000793.1:0-2856 GCA_034005055.1 Desulforhabdus sp.
ATTTCCGCACCCCTGTGGAAAAGGGAGCGGAGCTGATCAGGGATGCTCTAAGAGGGCAGATAACGGGTTTGGCTCATCCCATTTATGCGATTGACAGCAGTATCGGCAAGATCCCGCTGGTCCTCGACCGGACTTTGCTGTGAGCAGTGAATGGCAAGCCAACGCGTGATGGATTCAGGCCGGTTGACATATGAATAGACTAAAGTTAGCTTAGTCTCAAAAGTCTCTCCAGCGTGGGAGGTGACACGATGCGCCAAGTCAACATTCACGAGGCGAAAACTCAGTTCTCGCGGCTGATTGCAGCAGTATAGCAGGGGGAGGAAATCGTGATTGCGCGATGTGGAGAGCCGATAGCGCGATTGGTGTCGATCAGGCCGATCGTGCCCACCCGAGTGTCCGGCTCCGCAAAGGGGAGATTCACGGTTCCACCGGCTTTTTTTTGAGCCGCTCCCGAATGAAGTCATCGATGGTTTCAAAGGATGAACCTGCTGCTGGATAGGCATGTTCTTCTTTGGTGGATCACGGATGCATCCGAGCTTTCAGCGAAAGCTCGCGAGTGCATCAGTAACGGCTCGAACATGTTATTTTGGAGTGCGGCAAGCTCATGGGAAGTCGCTGTCAAATATGCGCTTGGGCGTCTGCCGTTGCCGGAGGTTCCTGTGCGACAATGGGATTCAGGTCCAGTTTTGGCATTGAAAAAGGAGGATCGAGGATGAGCACGTTGGTTGTTATCGGCTACGACAATCAGTACAAGGCGGAAGAAGTTCGTCTCATGTTGAAGAAAATGCAGAAGGATTATCTTATCGATCTGGAAGATGCGGTGGTTGCGGTCAAAGAGGAAAATGGCAAAGTCAAGCTGCACCAGACTTATAATCTGACCGCAGCAGGCGCTCTCAGTGGAGGTTTTTGGGGAACCCTGATCGGTCTAATCTTCTTGAGTCCTCTTTTGGGGATGGCAGTAGGTGCCACCGCTGGTGCAGTTTCGGGCGCCCTTGCGGATGTGGGGATTGACGACAATTTCATGAAGGAGCTTGCCGAGAGCATGAATCCGGGCAGCTCTGTGCTTTTTGTACTGGTCAGGAAGGCTACGCCTGACAAGGTGCTGGAAGAGCTCAAGGGCACCGGCGGCAAAGTTCTCAAGACTTCGCTTTCCCACGACAATGAAGCTAAATTGCAGTCGGCCTTGAATGCCGCCAAAGCATAGAGTAACTACCGGAGAAGGGTAGAGTAGCCGTCCTGCCCAACATTATCCGGACTACCTTTTCCGGTAGATAATCCTGATGAAATCTTCGTCCTCGCAGTTCTCCAGGTAAAGATTGCCTTCATAAGTTCGGGATAGTGCTTCACCAATTCTGCGGGCGATAGAAGCTCCGGTTGTAGTGATCAGGATATGCTCTTCACTGGGAACGATCTCCATGATCCTCTCCAGTGGTTGCTCCTTTTTCATCTGCGACTCTATCTCCCGTAGGAGATTTACGATTCTAACGTGATGCATCGACAGCATTTGGCCCTTGACTTCGATGTAGCCTGCCGGATATCGATTGGCGATACGTCTGCATGCCGGGCAGACAAGGTCATCCGGCTCTTTCGGCATTGCTTTCCAAGACCATTTCCTGAGGGTAAAAGGTGTCCCGCAGCGAGAGCATACGGCCGGTTCCTGGCATTCGGAGACCGCTGAGTCGTTTGCTCTAAGGCCTTCCGCAATTCCTATCTCTTCGGTTTCCTCCCACTCTGACCCCATGCTTCTCTCCTTGAGACCGGTCATCACTAACATTGTCAGTCTCTTTGAAGTCTGTACGCTAAAGATCATCTCTTTTTACAGTCTGTAAAAGATCCTGACACATCCGGGGTACCAAAACCTGAGGCCCCAGGCTGTGTTGAAGCTCTCCGCCGACCATCCGCCGGGGTATGCGACTAGTGCTGGAGCCTGGCCGGATTTGGCTCGTTTATTGCCAATAGTCACGATACAGCTCTTAGCCTTCTTGAATGCACTTTAGAGTCGATGCAAACGCCGGGCCGTTCGGGACCCGGCGCGCCATAAGGAGGAGTAGACATGGTCATAAGCCAGATCTGCAGCAAGCATGTAGTTACCGTCGAAAAAGAGCAAACACTGGTCGAGGCAGCCCGGAGAATGCGAGAGTCCCATGTACGGGACCTGGTTGTGGTTGAAGCAAAAGAAGACAAGGTGACTCCGGTTGGAATGCTGACCGACCGGGACATTGTGATAGCGGTGGTGGCTGACAATATCGATCGGTTCAATTCTATTCTGGTCGGTGATGTGATGAGCTTCGAATTGGTTACGGCTCGTGAGGATGAAAGCTTGACCGACGTGTTGGAGCGCATGGGCACTTCAGGCATCAGGCATATTCCGGTGGTAGGCTTCAGTGGTGAGCTGACAGGCTTGCTGTCGTTCGATGATGTTATTTGTCTACTTGCTTCGTTGATGAGGGATCTTGCTGCGCTAACATGCAGCGAGCGCGAGCGGGAAAGAGAAGAAAGATCATAAAATCGGACGCTTCACCCGGAAGACGAATTCTTTCAGGAGCCTATTTCTTCAAGGATTCCGGACTATCAAAAGGAGGCCTCATTATGCAGAGATTTCTTATGGCGGTGGACGGTTCAACCGGTTGCAACGAGTCATTGGTTTCTATGGCGAGGATCCTCAAAGAAGTACCCGATTGCAAAGTGTTGCTTTACCACTGCGTGCAATCTCTTGGCAGCGCGCATTTCAGAGCCCTCGGCGAGCTGTCCCAACACTACGAAGTCAGCGCTGAAGCGGAGAAAAGAATGGGTGGCGGGATTCTTGAACAATCCCGCAATGTTTTTTTGGAACATGGATTTCCCGAAAGCAACATT
>JAVEVM010000794.1:0-2855 GCA_034005055.1 Desulforhabdus sp.
AAAGCCTGCGAGACCTGGTTGGCAGCGCCCAGGATACCTACCTGTCGGTCATCAACAACCGGATGAACGACATCATGAAGACATTGACCGTCATCACCACCCTGTTTATGCCTATCTCTTTCATTGCCAGTTTCTTTGGCATGAATTTCTTTCAACCCGTGTCTGACAGCCTTAGGAACTGGACCAGTAACCCGGCCTTTTGGGTCACCGCACTGCTTATTTTCGGCACGCCTGTAAGCATGTTCGTGTGGATGCGAAAGCGAGGGTGGATGTAATGGATTCCCGATCGGTTGATATCCGCCTTTTGCAAAGTCTTTCGCGAGTTGAGCTCGACGAGATCAACCGGGGCTATACATCCGATGCCCGCTATTTTATCCGGAAGACAGAGACAACCCAGTGTACAACCATCTCTCTGGATTATGAACCGCTCGAACAACCCTATTCCAAATCGTGGAACTCAGATGATGAAGAATTAAACCGTTACCAGCAAGCTGCCGGTATGGGCTATTCGCTTGGTGCTTATAACGGGCAGAAACTGGTAGGGATTTCCCTTTCAGAACCCCAACTCTGGAACCGTTCATTATGGGTCTGGGAGTTTCACATATCTGAAGCTTACCGCGGCCGGGGGCTTGGAAGGCGACTAATGGACGCCCAGGCAAAACTCGCCCAAGAAAAGGGGCTGCGCGTCTTGGTCTGCGAGACTCAAAACTATAATGTGCCTGCCATACACTTCTATCGAAGTGTTGGTTTTGAAGTCGGCGGAGTTGACCTGTCTTACTATTCCAATACTGATCTGGAAAACGGCGAGGTGGCGATCTTTATGAAGAGGAAGATATAAAGCCGGCTATGCGCCTGTAACCGTAGAATCAATTCATGATAAACTAACCCTCCTGTAATTTCAAAGCTCGAATATCGGATGCGGACGAGGTATAATTCCACCGATATTGTCAGATTTTGGTGGTAAGGTTTATGTCTCTAGATCAATTTGGACGAAATATACATTATTTACGGATCAGCCTGACGGACCATTGTAACTTGCGCTGCATTTACTGCATGCCTGAGGATATGACCTTCCGTCCGAATGCAGAGCTCATGCAAGATGAGGAGATCACCCGCTTTGTGCATGTATTTGCCCGCCTCGGTTTTGACAAAATCCGTTTGACCGGGGGAGAGCCAACGGTACGCGCTCACATCGTGGACCTGGTGCGAGAGATCACTCATACGCCCGGAATACAGACCCTGACCATGACGACCAACGGCGTCTTACTGAAACGACTGGCACAACCGATGAAAGACGCAGGACTCAAACGGGTCAACATCAGCCTCGACACCCTGGACCCGGCAAAGTTCAAACGCCTGACCCGCTGGGGCTCAATTGAGGATGTTTGGGAAGGTATTCTGGCCTCTGAGCAAGCCGGACTGTCTCCCATCAAAATCAACACGGTTGTGGTGCGCGGTTACAACGAGAATGATGTTGCCGAACTCGCTAATCTTACAATCGAGAAATCCTGGCAGCTGCGCTTCATTGAAATGATGCCCTTCGCTGGCGCAACCGACCTGCAGACATCCCAGCTTGTCACCGCAGCCGAGATCCAGCAGCGCGTGGAGGCAGTAACGGGAGCGCTGGAAATCATCAACGAGGGCGAGCTCGACGGCGAAGCCGTAGTCTACCGCATCCCTGGGGCGAAGGGTACCGTGGGCTTTATCTCCTCGGTAACCATGCCATTTTGCGCCTCATGCAACCGCGCACGTCTCACCGCGGATGGGCGTTTGAGGCTTTGCTTGCTCCGGGAGGGAGAAGTGGATTTGCTCGGACCACTGCGAGCGGGCGCTACTGACGAAGATTTACGTCGCATCATCATCGATGGGATCTGGCACAAACCTTGGGGGCATGCGCTTGCCGAAGGGGTTATTCCTTTGAACCGGGTGATGAGCGAAATTGGCGGTTGATCATAAAAGTAAGGATAGGGGCTTTTGATTTCTCTGAACGGAACACAATTCATCTTATTTGACCTGGACGGCACACTGCGGCACAACCAGCCGTCCTCAGAGCATGCATTCTTTGACTTCGCAGTCCAACTGGGCGCCGAGGATTCACCGGCACGCAGGCGGAGTGGGATGCGATGGTCACACTATTATTGGGCACAATCACCGGTACTGCTCAATGACCTCGTAACCTATAAGAACCAGGAAGAGCTGTTCTGGATCAATTATGCCTTCCGGCACCTGCTTTCATTTGGATGCAGCAAAGAGCAAGCCACCCTGTTGGCCAAGCCTGTTCAGGAGCAAATGGAGAAGCACTACAAGCCGGAGGATGTCGTTTACCCCAGCACCATAGAGACCCTGCAACAGCTCAGGCAGGCTGGCTTTACGCTGGGTGTGGTCACCAACCGCCGGGATTCCTGTGATGAGCAGCTCAGCGCGTTGGGGCTGAAGGAGTTCATGGATGTCACCGTTGTGGCAGGCAAAGTATCGGCATGGAAGCCCGACCCGGCAATCTTTGAGCATGCCCTGAAGATGCTGAAGGCATCACCGGAGCAAGTCATCTACGTTGGGGATAATTATTTTGCTGACATCGTCGGCGCACGGCGGGCCGGGATCCGCCCGGTACTGATCGATCCGGAGGGGGTATTTACTGAACCCGAATGCACCGTGATTACCAGCATCGAAGAACTGCTGACGGTCCTAGAACAGCAGCCATAACCCGGCTGCCGCTGCCGCCCCCGCGAACGAGCAGGCAAAATTGACCAGGTCGTTGTTTAGCCAGCGCCAGCCGCGCCGGGGTGTGGTCGCGGCACCACACAGGTGGACCGGAAAACGCTCGGTCTCTTTCTGACAGCGGGGGCAGTAATAGA
>JAVEVM010000795.1:0-2854 GCA_034005055.1 Desulforhabdus sp.
TTGCGGTCAATAGACCTGCCTTGCTGCCCGCGGGAACTCTCAAGGGAAATGATCCCGATGTGTTGAATTTCTGAGACTCATTTTTGAAAGCAGGAGAACTGACCCGAATTTAGCCCTCCAAAATTGATGATCTCGTAAAAAGTCATTTTTGGTAAAACTGCACTCAAGAAATTCAACATGTTACAGTAGGCAAAAGGACCGTTTTTCGACTTTTTACGAAACCATCAAAATTGCCCCCGAGAGGCAAGGCGCTGACGGGCGGAAAGCGGCTGAGATTACTGCCAATCTTAGGCTATGAAAAGATGCATGGCATCCCACCTTGATACCGTGCTGACCTGAAAATATCCGAAGTTCTAAATTCTGGCCTGGGAAGAAAGCGAAGAGAACCATCCAAGCATCAGTTCCGTATCAGCTTGAAGACTATTTCTCGATGCTCAAACTCAAACTTTTTGTTTGAATGGGCAAGCGGTTTGTTGTTGACATCGGGAGAAAGGAGTGGCGGGTGGCATTGCTTATGGAGGTTGTGCATGGAAACGAAGCTGACATTGCGTTTGGATGAAAGCATGCTCAAAGCCAGCGCTGTTATGGAAGAGGAATATCATAGGCATCTTAAGGTATCCCTTCGCGCCAGTGGGCCCTGAATGCTGAGGACCATTGGGAAGCGGGCAATGGGGCGGTTCCACACTCTGTTCACGTCCTATTCAGGTGAGTGCCTATTGGGCAGTCAGGTTTGTATTTTCGGGTAGAGTCGTTTGAGCCGAATTCGGGCGTCTTTGGTAGTGAACCGGCTCCGAAGCTACATCTCGCTGGAAGGCATTCAACCGGGTCAGAAGGTATTTCCCATCACATATGCGGCGGCGAGAGTGATGGTCAGGAAAGCCGGCGAGTTGGTTGGAATCGAACTGAGGCCGCATGACTTGAGAAGACATGCTGCAACATACGCTTCAAGGTCTGGCGTTCCCATCGAGATCGTGAGCAAAGTCATTCTTCGGCACGCTAATCTGTCCACGACCCAGCGGTATCTCGGGAAGATCAGCGATACCGAAGCAACCAGGTGGATTGAAGATCTGTACGGCTAGTCGAAGAAAGAGGGGGAGATCCGCTACTGATCTCCCCCGGCCTATTTCGAATCAGCAAGAATGATCTGGAAATGGTGAAGAAAGTATTAAGCGGCGTACAACGCCATTCAGGAGAGGTATGCTGATGCGACACAAGGCTACATTTTTGAGTTGCTCTATTTAATCAAAGACCTGGGCCACTTGTTTCACCGGTTGAATCCACTGGAATGAAGGATTTCTTGACATCGAGTATCTTGCAGTTAAATAAAGGCCATAGGGGCAGCAAATTGGTTTGTGCCGCCCCTGCCGTTCATGCTGCACGGTTCCTGGCGATTTTATGTCGGTTTTATCGGCTGAAGGGGACTTTGGCCACTTTAGGATCAAACTTCGGTGTGGGCATTATAGGGACTGTGTTTCCAGGTGGTTGATCACTGCTGTTCACAATTCAATGCCTCAGAAGTCAACCGGGGACCAAAGTCGCTCCTCCAGCTTCCCACAATCAGGGCACGTTGCCCTCGATATGCTTCATCACAAAGTCATAAGCCAGTTCGCCGATTCCGTGTCCCAGTTCCTGTCCTGCAGAAATAGCCGACAGGAAGTGCACCCCGCCCCAAAAACGACTGAGACCGCAGTCCTGTTCAAACTCCGTCCATGTATCCCAGGACAAAACCAGGTCGTTCGCCGGAGTGATGCCCGGCTCAACTATGGACGATCCCTGAGGGGCTGGCATCTTCCAATTCAGTAAATCGGAACCCAGGAATTTGCGGCTCGCCTCTGCATGGGCAGCACAAAAGCTTGCTGAAGCGGAGGGATACTCTGGATGATCGGCTGTGTTCAGATAGCTTCGCCATTCGGAAGCTGGAAGATCATGCACCGTTCCTTTCCCTGGTCCGCCCCAAGCTATCACAGGACGGTTTCCGTACAGGTAGCGAATGGCACTGAACGGTCGTACCGCATCATAGCGATATTTTTCGTTCCAGACGACGATAGCGGTGTCGAATGCTGCCAGATTGGTCAGGAAGTCGTAGTGGACGAATTGTTCCATAGAGAGCCCATTAGCCTGTGAGGCAAACAACGCAGAAAATCCGAGGCTCCTGAGCTTGTTGTCGAAAAGCTCGGCTTGCATCTTCTGTTCATCCGCAAGAGATGCCGATGCCTCCAGCACCTCATCGGCCTGCATCTTGTAAGCAGACCTATGGTGCACATTGCTGTTCGTAGGTACAGGAGCATGGAAAATGTTGGGATTGTTGTAAGAATATGGTCTCGTCACTCGTAGTTGAGGCGTCACAAACTGTTGCACCTGGAAGAGTCCGTTGCCCTTGGTGACAATATTCGGTTGCCATCGGGACGGATCGCGAAGCTCGTAAGCCGTATTGACTGGCTCATAGCCAAGATAGTCTGCGTAGGGACGGAGGTTATATTTTCGCCCGCCTTCGTCTCCCAGCTGGTTCATCCCATCATGTTCTCTGGCGGCCACCACACTGTTACCTGCTTTGTTTCCAATGCCAACCGGAGTATTGATGTCCTCACTATCGTCATTGGGATCAAGCCCGACAGATGTCAGCATTTCTCCCCAATTGTACTTCGGGAGGAGACTATTGAGCACCCGATAGGAGGCATAGAAGATCGAGATATTCCGGTTTCTATCACTCCATTCATCGGCGGGACGGTTGTTGATTTGCGAATAGACGCCTACAGTGCGCATGCTGTAAGGAGCGATGGCGTCAAACCATGCGTTGGTTATGATCGTGGTGATGCGTAGGACCAGCGTCGCATCGTTGGCTGTCGGAGATACG
>JAVEVM010000796.1:0-2852 GCA_034005055.1 Desulforhabdus sp.
GCTCTCTATCAATCCATGTTGAGATCCCCGAAATAGGGGAAATTCATCACATTTACGATCTTATCGGCATTCTAGAGCTTATCGCTGCCGGCCCAGGAGAGCATCTGCCAATGGAGCGGCACGAACGCAGCGTCTTCGTAGAGAATGCGCTCGACATCCTGCAGCATCTTGGCCCGCTTGGCCGGATCCGTTTCGCTCTGGGAAGCCAGGGTCAGCTCATCCACCTTGGCGTTGCAGTAGTTGCCGCTGTTGTATTGGCCGTAGCCGGTCTCCTTGTTGGGACACATGTTGAGGAATTCAAAGAAATTGGCCGAATCTTCCGTATCTGCATGCCAGCCGATCATCTGAATGTCGGCCACCTGGGCATCGAATTCATCCCAGAATTGAGCTTTCGGCATGGTTTTCAGCTCAACTTTGATATTGATTTTGGAGAGCATGGAGGCGACCGCTTCGGCGATCTTTTCATCGTTTACATAACGGTTGTTGGGGGCGATCATACTGACCGTGAAGCCTTTTTCATAGCCGGCTTCCTTCATGAGCTGCCTGGCCTTTTCCAGATCGAAGCGGGGCTGCAGCTCCTTTACGTGGCCGACATAGCCTTCAGGAGAATTCTGTTCGGCCACCGTAGCCCTCCCCTTCATGATCTTCTCGACGATTCCCGGGTTGTTGACCGCATACACAATGGCCTGGCGAACCTTGGAGTTCTTGAGCTCCTCCCGCCGCTTCTGATTCAGCTGGAACGTGATGACCCGGGTGCCGGGCATGGTGATGAGGTTGATGCCTTCGGCCTTTTCAATTCGATCGAAATCCTGCGGGGGCACCGGCATGATGAAATCCACATCGCCGGCCAGGAGCGCTGCAACGCGGGTAGCGTCTTCGCTGATGGGGGTCAGCAGAATGGTGTCCACATTGCCTTTGTTCTTGTCCCAGTAGTCGGGAAATGCTTTCAGCACCCACTTCTGGCCCGGCTCGCGCGATTCGACCACATACGGCCCGGTGCCGGATTCGTTCTCATTGGCAAAGGAGTGCTCGGTTTTAACGATGGCGTCCTTAGCCAGCCCCTTTTCGTCCTGGCCGCTGTAAAACTCGGAGTCCATCGGGAAGATGTAGGTGCACATATTGAGGGTAAGGCCATAAGGCTTGGTGGTTTTGAGATCGATGGTGTGATCATCCACGATGACCGGTTCTCCAAAAGGCTCGAACAGGGCCTTGTAGTCCTGGCTCTTTTTGAGCCTCGCCAGAGTCCAGGCGACATCTTTAGCGGTAAGCTCGTTGCCGGAATGAAATTTTACTCCCTTGCGCAGGTAGACCCTGACGGTCAGGGGGTCCGTTCGCTCCCATTTCTCGGCCAGCCGCGGTTCAAACTCCATCTCCTGAGTCCAGCGAATCAACGGATCAAACACCATATGCGAGTACTGCAGCATACCCCCTGATAGCTGGACATGCGGGTCCAACGATACCGGGTCGGCGTCCATCGCCAGCCGCAGGGTTGCCGCGTGCGCAAATCCGGTGCAAAGAATGGCGATCACCGCCAAAAACAAGATAACCGAACGTTTCATGAGCCCTCCTTTCAGAGTGTGGTTAATCACCCAAGCAATCGACACCTTAGCTCAGTTCAAAGCAAATCACCACCCGGTTTCACACGATGTGCACCGGTGAAGCCATTTGCCCTTGATGCGCAATCATCACCCAAAACCTGAACAGGCCGGCAGGCCTCTATTCATTCTTAACAGAAGATCTTCCACATGAGCGCTCAATTGAATCTTGGTCCGCGGGACACAGAGTCTGGAAACTTATCGAAAAGAACAGTCAAGTCCCTGCAAAACAGGTCGAAGGGTGTTCGGCTTCTCTAATACCCGATCATGGTTCTGGTTTCAAGATGTGGAAAAAATTTTGAGAATTTCAACCGCAACTGCCCCTGGTGGACGCGCGCTAAGGGGGGATTGACCGCGCGGGTGTTGGCGGGGGAAATCATTGAGTGGCGCTACCCGGCTCTTTCTTTTGCCGGCGCAGCAGATAGAAGATCAACGGCGCAAAACTGAAGACCGTCGCCAGCCCAACCCACGGACGAATGTGGCTAAAGGCATGATGCAGCACGGCGAAGTTTTCGTCCAAATAGAACAGGCCTAGAGCCCAGAAGCAGGTCCATAAGAGAGCGGCCAACAGGCTGTAAAAGATAAAGGTCCACCAGGGCATTTCCAAAACGCTTGGAAATCCGACCTGAGAGTACCACTACCTGCCCAGAATGGGATCGATCGCGCCTGTTCAATCGACTGCAGAGGCAGTCCGCCTGGACCGCTGAGAAAAACTGATGAAAACGTTCTGCATCCTCCGCAAGCTCTGCCATGAGTCAACTTGTTGGGAGACTTAGCAGCCTGGCGCCATTTTCCCCCAGGATCTTTCGCCTGGCCTCTTCGCTGATGGGCAGCTCCCGGATTGCCTCGACATTCTCCTTGATGGTCGGCACACCAGGCCAGTCCGAGCCATAGATCACTTTATGAGCGATACGCTCCAGTTCCGGAAAATAATGCAAAAGCTTTTTTGGGGGAAGCCCGGAGATTTCCAGGTAAAGGTTTTTGTGCAGCCGCGCGAGCGCAAAGGATTTTTCGTACCAGAAAGGCCGGCCGCTGTGGCATTGCAGCAGCACCAGATCGGGGAAATCCACCGCTACATCATCAAGGTAGATGGGATCGCCGTACTTCAGCCTGGAGCCTGTGAATATGGATGAGCCGATGTGCAGAGATATCGGTATATTGAGCTCCTGTGCCTTGGCGTAAAGCGGATAGAGCATGGGCTCATTCGGATAGTAATACTGGTAGGTGGGATACAGCTTGAGTCCGCGAAAACCGGCA
>JAVEVM010000797.1:0-2846 GCA_034005055.1 Desulforhabdus sp.
CGAATTTGCAGCCGCTATAATCTGCCACTCGAAAAAAACGTCTCTATGAGAGGATGCATGCGTTATTCGAAGTATTTCATTCACACCTTGTTTGAGGTTCCCAAGGAGGCCGAAATTCCTTCGCACATTCTCCTTTTGCGAGGATCTTATATTCACCCGATTGCCGCCGGCGTTTATTCTCTGCTGCCGTTAGGACATCGTGTCGCGGAAAAAGTCAAAAACATTCTGCGCGACGAGCTCAATGCCATCGGCGGCATGGAAGTCACCATGCCGGTCCTCAATCCTGCCGAATTATGGAAAAAGACCAAACGGTATTTTGACATTGGCGCAGAGCTTTTCCGTATCAAAGATCGGAAGGATCGCGAGTTTGTATTGGCGATGACACACGAAGAGGTCATTACCGATATCGTCAAACAGTTTATGACCTCGTATCGTGACATGCCGGTCATGCTCTACCAGATTCATACCAAAATACGCGACGAGGCTCGCCCCCGAGCTGGCTTGCTGCGGGTTCGAGAATTTTTCATGAATGACGCCTACAGCTTTCACACCGATTTTGCCGACTTGGACGCCTATTACCCTAGAATCTTCAATGCTTATCTGCGAATATTCGCCCGTTGCGGGCTCAAATCCGTGCCCATTGAGGCGGATTCGGGAATTATGGGCGGGACAGGCTCCCATGAATTCATGCTCGATTCCCCACATGGCGAAGATCGTTTTGTAGTCTGTACCCACTGTGACTATCGGGCTAATACGGAAAAGGCCGCAGGAGCTAAGCCAATGATTCGAGCTATTACCGACAGCCCGAATCCCATGGAGAAAGTAGAGACGCCCAACGTCAAAACAATTTCCGATCTTATGGAATTCTTCGCAACAGATGAGCGGCAATTCCTCAAGACGGTTGCCTATGAAGCGGACGGGGAGGTGGTTTTGGCGGTCATTCGGGGCGATTTTGCCGTCTCTGATACCAAGCTCACCAACCACCTAAAAGCTATCCATCTGGATTTAGCTTCCGAGCGGTGGCTTTTTAACAAAGGGCTGCATCCGGGGTTTCTATCTCCTGTAGGTCTAAAAGGAGTGCGCATCATCATGGATACCTCCATCGATGATCAAACATTGTATGTGGCTGGCGGAAACGAGCCTGACACACACTTCAAAAATGTTCTCTACGGCCGGGATTTCAGCGTGGAGGAAAAGGTCGATATTGCCGAAGTTCGCCAGGGAGACGGATGCTTGCAGTGCGGACAGGGACAGCTCGAGATTCGCCGCGGTATAGAACTGGGACACACTTTCAAGCTGGGCACGAAATACACCGCCCCGGACACAATGGATGTGACCTTTTTAAACGATCGAGGAGAACAACAGAGGGTGATCATGGGCTGTTACGGTATCGGTGTGGAGCGGCTCATGGCTTCGGCCGTCGAACAGTGCCACGATGATGCGGGCATCATCTGGCCTATCAGTATTGCTCCATTCCAGGCGATGGTGACCTCGCTGGGCCAAAAGCCGGAGATCCTGCAGGCCGCTGAAGCGGTCTACTCACGCCTGCAAAGCCGATATGAAGTGCTATACGACGATCGCAACGAATCGCCCGGGGTTAAGCTAAAAGATGCCGATCTGCTGGGCATCCCAATCCGTATTGTAATTAGTCAAAAGCTTCTGAAAAACAGTGAGCTGGAGATAAAGGTGAGAAAGACCGGCGAGGTGATCATTTGTCCGCAAGGGCAATTGGAGGAAAAACTCGAGCAGATAATGGCTGCTCAACAACCTTCATACGAAGAGCTGCCTTACTTGGTGGAATAGTGGACTGTCGCAAAAATGCGAACACATTTGATTACTGTTAAGTCGCTTCCTTTGCTGACAGGCTTTCTCTTACCTAAATTTGGCGATCCATGCCGTAGCAAGGCTGAGATTACCATAACGGTGAAAGTCGGCTTGATGGAAAGCTACCAATGCAATCGCCAAATTAAGGTCTCCAGTTAGGCGAAGCGTAGGTAGATGCCGCTACCAGTTGGAAGCGTATCTCCTGAGAAGCGAATTTATGCACAGATTCGTTTAGTTCGATGCATTCGGGGCTGTATCTCACTATCATCAATAGCCTTGAAGCCTTGTTCAAGAGTAATCCTACTGACCACCGCGGACCGGCCAAACATAGCATGTGTCTGCAAGTCTATCCGCATCGAAAACATGGCCGTCGGAAAAACTTACGATCCAAACTTGACTACGTGCACTCATGTTTGTAGTCGATGACCAATAGGAATCGTTGTCTTTCACGTCATAGAATGGATCACCATCTTGCCATTGACCGGTGCCCGCAGCATTGGTAAGCGTAGGGGAAGAAATGAAACCCAAGTCTAGAAGACTCTCCAGCTCGAAACGGTTTGGCAACCGCCAATCTCCCGGGCTGGAACCGTCGGACAGCCCGCACAAGCCATGCTGTAATAAGCTGGCTTGAAGCAACGCATTACTGAAACTATTCGGGGTGTCAATACAGCTCGCATTTCGCAGCCAGACCAGTCCCGTCAAGTTGTCTTTGACCGTCCCGTCATTGTTAACCGTGAAGCGTGGGCTGGGCCGAGCCACTCCTTTCTGCAGATCCCCATCCTGACCTTGGCCGGAGGTGGCACATTGGACTTCATTACCATCAACATCATAACATCTGGTCTGGCCGGTCTTTTGAACCGGTGCATAGTTTTTCTTAACGGTCGGCACCACATAAAAATCTCCGAAACAGAGCATCGTCCAACTGACAAGAATCCCCATAACCAGCAGACCGATTGAAAATACACTCCTCATAGTCTTCTCCTCTTTTCATGAATGTTTTTGCAAACAGTGCCGAGCAGAGC
>JAVEVM010000798.1:0-2845 GCA_034005055.1 Desulforhabdus sp.
GGGATGAAGGTAAGATTGCCGCCATCCTTGAATTGCTGGGGCAACTGGGCATTGTGGAAGTCGTTCGAACCGGAAAAGCGGCTATGGCGCGCAGTAAGAAACATTGATTCGGACCGGCAATTAGACTTTCAGATCCTGGCGGAACCTTATTGAGTTGCGAGGCAGCCTGCAGATTTGTCATATCTCGACCGGCGGGGTTTCCCTCGTAACACGCAATCTAGCCCTGAAGCCCTCGAGCTTTGTCGAATCACCCCTTGCGGAACCTCAGCAGCCCAGCCCAAACGGGCAAGAGGGGTTAGGCGCGCCATGATCTGGGCGACCCGTAAACAAGTTATCAACACATGAAAGAGGGTTTTCCTGGTTTTAGGAAGATTTCATTTGAATCATCCAAGCCTGGAGGCAGCAAGCTCCTAGGGGTTGTCTAAGTTTCGATCCAGAATTGAACTTCCTGGATTATTTGTTTCCATACCAAGATGGAGGAATAGAATGCAGATGTATTACGAGGCAGATGCGGATTTGAATGTCCTGCGCGGGAAAAAAGTTGCTGTGATCGGCTATGGGAGCCAGGGCCATGCGCAGGCTCAAAATCTGCGTGACAGTGGTGTTGAAGTTTTGGTGGGTCAGCGGCCGGGTTCTGCAAATTACGAGAAAGCGGTTGAGGACGGTTTTGCTCCGGTATCTGCCAGCGAGGCCGCCGCCACTGCCGATGTCATTCAAATCCTGACTCAGGACCACGTGCAGGCCCAGCTCTATCATCAGGACGTAAAGCCCTCCATGAAGGCGGGTAAAACGCTGCTCTTTTCTCATGGATTCAATATCCATTACGGACAGATCATTCCGCCTCCTGAAGTCGATGTTGTCATGGTTGCACCCAAGGGTCCGGGACATCTCGTCAGAAGCGAGTATATACGGGGAGCCGGTGTACCGGCTTTACTCGCAATCCACCAAGATGCCAGCGGGCAGGCCCGGCAAACCGCTCTTGCCTATGCCAAGGGCATCGGGGCGACGCGCGCGGGGCTGCTTGAAACATCGTTCAAGGAAGAGACCGAAACGGATCTTTTCGGCGAACAAAGCGTATTGTGTGGCGGTGTTTCAGAACTGGTGAAGGCCGGCTTTGAGACCCTTGTAGCAGCTGGATATCAGCCGGAGATAGCTTTCTTTGAATGCATGCATGAGTTAAAGTTGATAGTCGATCTGATCTATCAGGGCGGACTCGCTTATATGCGCTATTCAATCAGTGACACCGCCGAGTATGGTGATTTGACGCGCGGCAAGCGAATAGTTACCGAAGAGACCAGAGTCGCGATGAAGAAGATACTTGAGGAGATCCAGTCGGGTGCTTTTGCTCGGGAGTGGATTCTAGAGAACAAAGCAGGACGTCCGATGTTCAGCACCTTGCGCAATCGTGAGAGAGCTCACCTGGTGGAGCAGGTCGGACAAAGGCTTCGGGCGATGATGCCGTTCCTGGATGCCAAAGTGATCAAGTAATCTACTAAACGAGGAGTTTCATTGAGCTCAGAAGATTTTCGCGGTAAATCTCGACATATCCCGTTTGCCCGCGAGGGGGTCCCCTATGTCGCGGCTTCTGCCTTCGTCACGCTGATTACGGCAATTATCGGTCCCTGGCTCTTGGCCTGGCTGTTCCTGTTCGTCACGCTCTTGGTCGGCCATTTTTTTCGCGATCCGCAACGAGTTATCCCCACCGGTGAGTCGGATGTCGTGGCTCCGGCGGACGGCAGGATAGTATCCATTGAAAACGTACGGGGAAATCGATTCATAAACGGTCCCTGCGTGAAGATCAGCATTTTTTTGTCCGTCTTCGATGTTCACGTGAATAGGATTCCGTATTCGGGAGTCGTCCAAGGAATTCAATACCAGAAAGGAAAATACCGGGCAGCCAATCTGCCAAGGGCCGGCAGCGAGAATGAGCAGAGCTGGCTGTGGATTCGCACCGATTCGGAAGTAGACCTTGTCGTGGTGCAGGTGGCGGGCTTGATTGCAAGGCGTATAGTCTGCTGGCCGACTCTGGGCGATCGGGTTGTGCGTGGTGAGCGCTATGGAATGATTCGCTTCGGCTCTCGAACGGACCTTTATGTTCCGGCAGACAGCGATCTGGCGGTCTCCAAAGGAGACCGGGTTGTCGGGGGAGAAACCGTTTTATGTCGGCTGAAATAACAAAAAGGCGCCCTCGCAAGAGAAGGTGGCGTCGCCCGGAAGATGGAGAGGTGCGGAAGGGAACCTATATTGTCCCGAACCTCTTCACCACTGCAAATTTATTCGCCGGTTTCTTTGGGATCGTCAGTTCCATCAATGGCAACTTTCAAGTGGCCGCCGTGGCCATTTTGATATCGAGCGTGTTCGACATTCTGGATGGCAAAGTGGCCCGTTTCACAGGCGGAACCAGCCGCTTCGGTGTCGAATACGATTCTCTGGCGGATCTGGTGGCTTTTGGAGTGGGGCCGGGCTTGCTGATGTATTTGTGGGCGTTGAAGCCTTTTGGCAGGCTCGGATGGCTGGCGGCCTTTGTCTTCGTAGCATGCGGAGCTTTGCGATTGGCCCGGTTCAATGTGCAGGTGGAGACCGTCAGTAAGAGTTACTTTGTCGGGTTGCCGATCCCCGGCGCTGCGATCATGGTTTCAACCACCGTGCTTTTCCTGCATCCCTGGAAGTTGATTTCGTCAACCGCATCCACTTTGCCTTTGGTCTTGGCCACCTATGTTTTAGGTTTTTTGATGGTCAGCACCGTTCCCTACTACAGCTTCAAAGATGTTGAAGTGGTGAGAGGCAGAGTTCTGCCGATCTTATTTTTTATAATCGTATTTTTGACTATCGTGGCCATTAATCC
>JAVEVM010000799.1:0-2843 GCA_034005055.1 Desulforhabdus sp.
AAGTGATTTAAGAAAATTGCATATTTCACCCCGCAAGGCAAGTATTATCGGGCAACTTGTTGAAAAAAAGTTTTTTTTAAGGAAGAGAGCACTTGGACATCAAAGCAGTTCCACCTGTCCAGACAGGGCGCAACTCAACACACGACTGAAAGCTCAATGCTCTCTGAAGGAAATCGATTAACGCTTTGCATGCGGACGATGCCAGCAATAACTCTTCATCCATCGCCACAACGCCCGGGGATGCTCAAAAAATCGCGTCCACCAATACATCCCCCCCCAAGCCTGACCGTAATACACCAGCACCCACCAGCGGGAAGGCCAGAGAGTCGCAGAGGCCAGCCAAGGATAGTGCCAAAGAGGAACTTCGCTCAGTCGACGCAAGGGCCACCCTTGATAGGGGGTGGCGGCGAGTTTCGAGATCTTGGAAACATCTCCTCCAATCTTGGGCAACACGCCTGCCTTCCATGGAGTCACGACGTGGAGGGCCGCGAGAGCGGCCATGAGTCGGGGCACTTCCCGAGAAAGCTGTGACCATTGAATAGCATCGTGGTGTCGCTCGACGATTGTCACCAGATCGGCCACATGAATATAGCGAAACGGCTCGTAGGTCAGTGGCGCCCGGAATCCATGAAGATACACATGCTGGAGCATATCCTCCAGACAGAGGGTTTGGGCGTTGACGGCACCGACGGCCATTTGCCTGGCCCGTTCCTTCAGTTGGTCAAACGACCAATTGGGGTAATCCGGATGAGAAGGGAAAAGGCCCCGATGCAGTTCAATATTGATAGACAACCCGTCTATCATCCTCACCAACGGCCTCAGGTGATAATAGTCGTTCGGAATATCCTCACGCTCTTCATGGACGTACCCCAAGGAAAAAAGCACATTTTCGGCCCGGGTGGCATCTTCGACCCTGACGAGAAGATCTATGTCACGCATTGGTCGCAAGGCTGGGTCGCTGTAGACCAGGTTGGCCAACGCTATCCCCTTGATCAGCAGCATGTCAATCGATGCTGCCTGGCAGGCCTCCAATATCTCAATCAGGGCCCGATTGCGGATCAAATTGGCTTGCTTGGTGCGCAAAAAAAGGCTGTGTAAATGACGTCTGGCATGGATGGGGATGGAGCATTCAGCTGCGGCAAGATGCTTGTGCAACAGGGAGGCCATGCCCTGTTCCTCGGCTACCAGCAACAATTCGGTCCAGGACAGTTTGGCCCGTTCGAATTCCGCCATCAGGAAGCGCAATCGGCCATAGACCGACTCGGAACCGGCATCCCGAGCGCAAAGGCCCACAATCGTCCGGATCATACCTCCACCAAGGTGGGGAACAAAGGAGACAGCACCGAGGTCAGATCATCGCAACAGCCGTAAACAACCCGATAGGCCGGAGCCGATTTGGCCAACCGGGTTGCCTCGCTGAACCCATGCCCCGCAAGGTTGCGCCCGTTCACATTACAGCCCATGAGCAGGGCAATGGTCTTGGCCGGGGAGAGCCGGTCGAGCCTACAGGTAGACCCGTTCCGGAAGGCGGGAAAAAGAATGAGGGCAGGTGCAGTGTTGTGGGGGATGAACTGGGCATTGACAGCCCGGTGCGGCATGATCAGGCCCTGATCGTCTGCCAGCGTGGCAAGATTGGTGTCTTGTATCCATTGCTTGATGACCGGTACCGCACCCGGTTTGATGCACAACGGCCTGGTAAAGGGCAGCATGCAACCGGGGGGATCACTTGGGAAAAAAACTAGCTCATCGGTCAGATACGAAAAACCATGGGCAACCATCCATGCTGTCAGGGTGCTCTTCCCTGCCCCACTTTGGCCGGGCAGGAGTATTGTCTCGCCGCCATGGGCCACGGCTCCGGCATGGAGGGCCAATCCCCCCGCGTTGTTTTTGAGCAGGGCGGTGATGACCACATCGAACAGCAACGCAGCCAAGCCAACCCCCAGGCAACCGCTGCCGCGCACCTCCCCGTTCTCCTTGAGCAGGTAGGTTGCCGCCTGACCGGTCTTCATCAACTCGAGGACAGTGACCGGTACAGACTGCTGACAGTTGGAGGACACATCATGAAAAAGAAAAGAAAGGAAGCGAAGGGCTGCCGTGTCGTCACAGTGCATCGACACGGACTGGCCAGCGTAGGCGAGCGTATGGGTTGTCACGGCAAGGACAGGAGGACAGGCCAAGGTGTCACACGAGGCTGGCTACACCGTGCTCCACCAGTGTTTGAATGATTTCAGGGACATCCTTCTCAATTTCAAGTCGGCTTTCGGGGTAGACTGCAACAAGAAGACGGACGATGTCAGCCGTGCAGTTTTGACCGTTGCACAGTTCCCAAACCAATGCGCCGGTTTCGTTGAGGTAGACCGATGTGGTTGATGAGGGATGGTAAACAATGATTTCCCCTTCGACCCGTTCCAAAAGAAAATTAGGGCGCAATAGTATTTTCTTGTTCAAATCCATTTGACATTCATTTCTTGCGTTTTTGGCTCGGCCTGCATCAACTGCTCCCGACATGGTCGAGGAAAGAGGGTAAGCAAGGAGAATGACAGGGTCCGATCCGCTACCATTCTCGCTCTTCCGCGTAAAGGAGAAAGGACTGGTCTTCCTCGTTCAACCCCGGTTGCGGCAAAATACTGTACATTGGCCGGCAAGACAAGAAAGATGACATGCTGGCGAGTGAAAGAGAGGAGTAACGGAGTACGGCAGCACAATACTTTCAGTCTGCCTCAAGGCCGAATGCGGTTTGACACAAGACCGCATCCGGCGATGAGAAAACCAAATCCGATGCGGCTAAACCAGCTGTAATCCCATGGAGTTATGAATATGGGCAACCACCTCGTCAGGCAGGC
>JAVEVM010000800.1:0-2842 GCA_034005055.1 Desulforhabdus sp.
AACCGACTCCGACACGCCTGCGGCCGCAATGATAACATCGGCGCGCTTGGTGTGGAATTTAACATCTTTTGTCCGGGTATGACAAACGGTGACCGTTGAGTTGGCGCCTTTGCCCTTTTGCATGAGCATCATAGCAATGGGCTTGCCCACAATATTCGAGCGACCAACCACGGCAACTTCGGCTCCGGATAATTCGGTGCCGGAGCGAATCAGCAGCTCTTGAATTCCCGCCGGAGTGCAAGGCAGATAATCGGGCTCCCCGATCATCAATTTACCGACGTTGACCGGGTGGAATGCATCCACATCCTTGCTCGGGTCAATTGCCAGGAGGACTTTATTCTCGTTGATATGCTTGGGCAGCGGCAACTGGACCAGAATTCCGTCTACTTTTGGATCCTTGTTATATTTATCGATCAATGCCAGCAGCTTTTCTTCTTCCAAGTCGGCCGGCTGATTATCCTGAACCGAATAGAAGCCCAGCTCGTGGGCTGTCTTCTGCTTGGCCCTTACATAGCTCTGGGAAGCAGGGTTTTCCCCCACTAAAATGGTTACCAAACCGGGCACTACGCCGTGCTTGGCCTGCAGGTTCTCTACTTCGGCTTTCAGCTCAGCCCGGATTTCTTTTGCTACATCGGCGCCTTTTAATAACTTGGCCGGCATGTTTTTCCCTCCTTAAAGATCAAAGGCAGAGCATCGTGTGCCCTGCCCTTTGCAGTTTGCCCTTTAAAGGACTGGCAACAGATAAACTAGATTAGAACAAGCCAGTGACCTTACCCGTTTTGGTGTCCACATCAACACGGCGGAAGGCCGGATCTGACGATGTTCCAGGCATCAGACTGATGGCTCCGGCGCACGGACACAAGAATTTGGCGCCCGAGTAAATCAACACGTCGCGAATGGGCAGGGTCCATCCCTTCGGCGTTCCTTTTACTGCCGGGTCGTGCGTGAGGCTCAGGTGAGTCTTAACCATCATCGTCGTGAATTCATCGTACTTCGAATCGGCTTCCAGCATTTTCGCCTTAGCCTCTGCTTCCGGAGTCCAGGAAACTCCATCAGCTCCATAAACCTCTTTGGCGATCAGTGCAACGCGATCCCGCAGCTTCATTTCCATCGGGTAGAGGAACTTAAACTCATTCTTTTCGTTGCATGCATCGATAACCGCATCGGCGAACTCCAGTGCGCCTTCACCACCCTTAGCCCAGTGTTCGGACGGGGCGCAGCGGGCACCGGCCTGTTCTGCGTACTTTCTGACGAGAGCGATTTCTTCTTTGGTATCGGTATGGAAGGCATTGACGCAGACCACCGGATTGATCCCCGCCTTGCGGATGGTGTTGATGTGGTGCACCATGTTGGGGATGCCTTTTTCCAGCAGCTCGAGGTTTTCCTTGGTGTATTCCGTCGGCAGAGGAAGACCGGCAACGACTTTGGGTCCGCCGCCATGCATCTTGAGTGCCCGGATAGTGGTGGTCAGAACCGATACATGCGGGATCAGACCGCTGAAACGGCATTTCACGTTCCAGAACTTCTCAAATCCGATATCGGCGGCAAAGCCGCTTTCGGTTACATGGTAATCGAACAGTTTAAGACCCACACGGTCTGCAATAATGGACGATTGACCGACGGCGATGTTGGCAAAAGGACCTGCGTGCACCATGCAGGGCTGATACTCGGCGGTGGACATCAGGGTTGGGTTAATGGTATTGCGCATCCATGCCGTCATGGCGCCGCCCACTTCCAGATCTTTGGTGGTTACCGGTTTGCCCGACTTGTCGAAAGCCACCGTAATGTTGTCCAACCTCTCTCTCAGATCGGGTAAATCTCTTACTATCGACAGAATAGCCATCAATTCCGAGCTAACGGCGATTCCGAACCTCGACTGCATCGTGTAACCGTCAAAGCGTCCGCCCAATCCGATCACGATATTGCGCAGGGACTGAGCGCAGAAATCCATGATCCAGCCCATTTCGATCCGGGTTGGATCGACGTCCAAACGACGCATCTTGGTCAATCGCTTCAACTGCTCATCGTTGTAGTTTCTTTCGTGCTGCATGCGGGAAGTGAGTGCAACCATGGCCAAGTTGTGCGCGTTCATGATGTCGTTGATGTCGCCCGTGAGCCCCATGGAAAACTCGGTCATCGGGATTAGCAGCGAGTTGCCGCCACCGGCTGCGGTACCTTTGATATTCATGGTAGGGCCACCGGAAGGCTGCCGCAAACAACCGCCCACATTCACTCCTCGTTTCCCCAGCCCTTCCATGAGGCCACAGGAAGTGGTGCTCTTTCCTTCGCCCAAAGGAGTAGGCGTGATGGCGGTGACTTCGATGTATTTGCCATCGGGTTTGTCTTTTAGACGCTCCATGATCTTAATGAAATCGAGCCGGCACAATCTACCGGCGGGAATGACCTCATCATCTCGGAGGCCTAGCTTATCCTGCCAGTCCTTGGGGGTCGGCATGTTCTTTTCAGCTGCTTCTGAAATCTGCCAGTCTTTCATTTCTACCGCATTGTAGGGCATCTTACATCTCCTCCTTCTGGGGAACTCAACACACGGTCTTTTCCATTGCCATTAAGACAAAACCGAACTACCATTACTCAATGAGCTTTTTTCACCTCCCTTTACTCGGTCACGATGGCCTATCACGAAGCAATACATACCGCAGCGACCTGGTTGTTACTAAGATGATAAGCGAGATGGAGAGATTAGGCCGGTTTTAAGGTCAAGAGGTCGGGCTGTTTTCAAATTTTTTACGCCTCGCCCACAACTTTTCAAGATATTTTTTTCACAATGCAGCGCAACCCTACTTGAGCTCGACCCTTTTGTCAAGGGGAAAAGACTAATGGC
>JAVEVM010000801.1:0-2839 GCA_034005055.1 Desulforhabdus sp.
CTTGTGATTTTTCTGGCGGTTTTTGCGTACCAGTCGTATATTCCGCTCACGCACGGGATAGGCGAGCTCGCTCAAAAGCCTGACTTCGCCAAAGGAGGCAAGTTAGGTATTCCATATCTATTGGCAGCACATTATTTCGAGCATTTTCTGGATAGCATCTATTTTTCGCTGTTGTGCCTGCTGTTGTACGGTGCGGCAGCCTCTCGAACTGCAGCAGTACGGGAGCACAATGAGTAGCAGAGCCAAAGAAATCTTATTTCACTGCAGCTCTTACATGGTGGGAATCGGGATCCTCGTTATACTGATCATGTTTACCGGCTGGGAGCAGTTCCTCGCCGTTTTTTCGAAAATATCGGTCTGGTGGCTGTCGCTCTCGATTTTAGTTTTCGCCTGCTCGTGGCTCTTTCGAGTATGGCGCTTTGAACGGCTGGTGTTCCGATATATCGACGGAACGGATTTCTTCGATTTGTTTAAGATCAATATTTCAGGGTTTGCACTCAACATCGTTTTTCCGGCCAAGTTGGGGGATGCCGCCATGGTGGGCTTCCTCAAGATGCAGGGAGTCAAGCTGGGAAATGCTGTTGCCGTCATTGTCCAAACTCGAGTCTTGGATCTTCTCGCTCTGGTTCTGCTCTCATCTCCCTGTATTCTGCTCCTTTCAAAGCGCGGTATCCCAAACTGGCTGACCTGTACCCTGTTGCTGTGTACGCTCATTATCGCACTTTCATACATAATGGTTTTAGCAGGCAAGAACGGTAGATTCGAAGATTTGTTCAAGTCGCTCCTTGAAAAGTTTCAACGGGCCTACCTGCAATTGCTGCTGAGCAAAGCTCGCGATGCATATCGAAGTTATATGGAAATTGCCTCGGACATAAGATTGATGTCGGTATGCATCCTTCTCTCAATCGTCTTGTGGGTGTTCGAAGCCTCGGCCTGCCAGGTGATCGCCTTCTCGATTGATCCGAGCATCGGGTTCTTGCCGGTACTCATCGCGGTCTCCGTATCGAATATCGGCAAATGTATTCCCGCCACACCCGGATCGGTAGGTATCTATGAGAGCATCATGGTCGTAGTCCTCGTCTTATTCGATGTTCCCGCCGAAGTAGCTCTCGTGCTTGCCGTGGTTGACCAGCTGGTGAAAAAGTTTTTCAATTTGTTATTTGGCCTGCCGGCCACGGCCAATCTGGGCATCAACATCTCGCAATTATTGAGCCAGTACAAAAACAGTCAGCTTCCCTCTTAACGATTGAAACCTGCCCTCTCTAACAAACGGCAATAGCCGCTTGAAGAGCGCCAGAAAGATAACAAACAGAAAACAGCCCGCTCCTTGGACGAAAGAAAACCGCCTGCTCACCCAAGCCAATGAATAAAAGAGACGGAAAGGCCTCTAAATCAGACGATATTCAGCCAACCCGGTCGATACCCACTGGATCTTTTCGGCTACCCTGAAAGTGACAATCAAGGGATTGTGGTCTGAGGATTTGACCTTGATGACCTTGGAATGAGTCACTTCCAATCCTCGATAGAAGATGTGATCCACCGGTTTTCTAAAAACTTTTCGACGATGGTCCACCTTGAACCTGACCGCTTTCAGATTCAAGTCGCGGGTGATTTCTTCCAGCGAGCTCAAACGATTGGCGCTCCAGGTGTTGAAGTCCCCGGCAAGAATTATCGGACCCGGATGGCTTTCCATTTCTTTTTTCAGTTCAAGAGCTTGCGATCTAAATGAAACAGTGCCCAGGCAGAAATTTATTGCATGAACGTTAACGACCAGCAGCATCTCATTGGTGTCCGATAATCGATATTTGGTTACAAGCGAGCTCTTGGGAGTGCGAATTATCGGCTCTATGGCTCTCAGTGCCCTGCAATAGACCGGCCGGGCGTAGGATGCTGTGAGGACTCCGGTGGGAATATTGGTGGCCGCGTAAAAAAAGCTCGCGGAAAAGAGCCATCCCATCTGGTCGATTTTTAAGGCATCGAGCACAGTGAGTCTTAAGCATGCCTCCTGGATCAACAACAGATCCATGTTCTGCGAGATTCTCTCAAAATCTTTTTCCCAGGAGCGTCTATCTCCCTTCAAAATATTCCAATACAATACATCGATTGAAGATGAATCCAATTCTGTTTGCAGAAAACCATCTTTCGCATCTGCCAGGGCATATCCCACACACCCGTTGGAGCCCTCATAGAGCGAGCTCATGTAGCCTGTTTGTGACATAAGCAATTCCCTGTGCGGTATATATACGCACGACACACAACAACATAATAAAGCAACAATCCACGGATATAACGTTGCCCTTTTCAAATTAAGCTCTCTGGATGATTGTTCGGCCGGCCTGATTTCACATTTGCATGTTTCATGCAACAAAGGTGGCAACAGGAGCCCTCTCGGAGAACACCTAGAAACCCTTTGCCATTATTCGCCTCTCAACACCCTTGACCAGCACCCGGCCTGCTTCTTCATAACCGAAGTGGCTCCGATACCAATCCGCTTGCCGACGCGTACTCAGCCAAAAGCCTGCTTTGCCTCTCGCGCGCGCCCATTGTTCCGCAAAAAGTTGCAGCTCTGTTCCAATTCCTCTTTGCCGATAGTCGGGGTGAACCAGCAGCCCGGTGCCGCAGGCAAAAGAATGCAGCCGCTGCCTTACGGCGGCCGGCACTTCGCGCGGCAAATCGTCTTCCTCAATAACGCTATAGAACCCCAGGATCTCTTTTACCGCCATTGCCAGGATAAGATCTCGGTCCGGCTTCCTTGCATAGCGATACAGCTTGTCTCGGAATTTTGCCCGCTGTTCCTGATTCATGTGGCCGCTCAAAACCGAGACCGCCGATTCCACCT
>JAVEVM010000010.1:0-13006 GCA_034005055.1 Desulforhabdus sp.
GCTGCAGCAATGGCTGGTTTTCATCCTTGGACAACTCGTAAAGATAACCGGGAGCAAATCCGGTTTTGTGGGAATTTTTGATGATATGCCAGGCTCCTTCATTTTTGAGTCTGCAGAGGGCTCTTGTCAGGAACATAAGACTTCAGGAGCAAACTTCCGTGCTCTAGTCAATGGAGCACTATGTAGTAGAGGATCGGAAAGCTTGAGGAACCCTGTCGTGCTCAATAACATTACGCCATCCAAGCTCGCTGCAACAGGGATTGCTGGACCGGGGGATGGCTTGAGTAACCTCCTTATAATCCCGCTATCCGACAGGTCACGCGCCGTTGCGGTCGCGGCGCTTGCAAACAAGGATAACCCGTACAGTGAGAACGACATTCAACGAGTGGCCTTTTTACTGGATGGGTTATGGAAGGCTGTCAGGAGCCGTGTCCAGAAGGCAACACTCGGAAGCAGCGAAAACATGTTGCAGCAAGTTTTGAACTCCATTCCCGGAGCTATGGTGATAATGGATGAAGAGTTTCGGATCAGTATGCTCAATCGAGCTGCGAGTTATTATTTCGGGTTGAAAGACAACGCTGCCGTTGTTGGCAAGCGATGTTTCGAGGGTCTTATGGCACGGACTGATGCGTGCCCCGATTGCACTGTGTTGCGTCATACGTCGAGTGATGGTGCATGGACGTTTGAAAGGATGGGATCGAATAATTCTGACAGACTGGAAAGAGTTTCTCTACACCCGATTCGTGGTGAACAAGGGCAACGATTAATCTTAATGAATATAAAGGATGTCACCCAAACCAAGCATTTGGACAGATTGTCGTCGATCGGATTTGATGTGGTGAGCATTGCTCACAGCATCACCAACCCTGCCGGTTGCATTGGGCTTAATCTGCCTGTTTTGCAGGGATACCTTGAGCGTCTTTTCGAGTCTTTAGAAACAGCCGGCATGGATGCCCTGCCGACGGAGTTGTATGGAATGACATACCTAGGATTCCGAACCGATGTTTTCAGATTATTGGACGATCTGAAGCATGGTTCCGACAAAATCAAGCGCATCTCAATGGACATAAAAAACTTTGCCAGGAGTGGTGAACTGGTCCAGCAACCGCGACTGAATGAAAAGTGGATCGATATTAAGAAACTGATTGATGAAACTCTTCGCCTGTGCTCTGCTGAGCTGACCACAACAAGACTGAAGATTCATGTATGTTTGCCCGAAAAATGCCTTCCTGTATTTACAGATGCTGATGCTTTAAGCGAGATACTCGTTAATCTCCTGACCAATGCTGCACACGCTCGTAACAAGAAAGATGCTTGGGTAAAGTTGAATGTCTCTTTCAGGAATTCCTGGCAGAGATATTGCCTAATTGAAGTAAGGGACAACGGCTGCGGCATCGATGAGTCCCTCAAAGAAAAAATATTTCAGCCTTTTTTCACGACTAAAGATGCATTTTCGGGAACCGGCCTAGGTCTTCATATCTGTCAGAGTCTCATTAGGGTCTTAGGGGGAACAATAGAGGTGGAGAGCACGAAAAACGAAGAGACCTGCTTTCGGGTTGTGCTGCACGATATAGAGCGGCGCAAAAAACCTCGTCTGAATACGGTGAGGAGAAATCTGAGAAATGTCCATCTGTGCAGAAAGTGAAAAGCTGAGATGTACAGCTACCGGATACTAGTGATTGATGACGAGCAGTATTTCCTGGATGCTGTGCGCCGAACGTTGGTAAGTGAAGGCTTCAATCTACTGACGCTGGAAGACGATCCAACCCACGTCGCCTTACTGATACAGGCTGGAGAGATTTTTGACATTGCTCTGATCGACATAGACATGCCCGTCAAAAATGGGTTGGAATTGCTCGAGATGATCAAGCTCTACAGTCCAGATACGGAATGCATTATGGTTTCCGGTATCAGTGAGGTGAAAATTGCAGTAGATGCCATAAAGAAAGGAGCTTACGATTACCTTGTTAAACCGATCATGGCGGAGGATCTGGTACTGGCGATAAAGCGCGCCCTGGAGAGAAAGCGCTTGCTCGAATTCATTGAGTTTAGAACCAAAGATGAGTTTGACCCTACAGAAAACGAGGCATTCCAGTCCATTGTAGGCACTTCCAAGAAGATCCTGCGAATACTGAAGGAGGCCGAATTGCACGCGCGAAGTGAGGTTCCAATCCTGATAACAGGTGAAAGTGGTACTGGAAAAGAGCTTTTGGCTCGGGCCGTTCATCTGGCAAGTCCCCGCAGAACGTATGGCTTCACAGCCGTCAATATGGCTGCCATGCCGGTGACACTGTTTGATGCTGAATTCTTTGGGCACATTAAGGGAGCGTTCACAGGGGCCGAGAAGGAGCGCTCAGGTTATCTGCAAACGGTAAATCGAGGGACTTTGTTTCTAGATGAAATAGGTGCGATGGTTCCTGAGCTGCAAGCGAAATTGCTTCGAGTCCTCCAGGAGGGAGAGTATATGAAACTGGGGGCCAGTACTGCGCAAAAAGCGGATATCCGGTTTATTGCGGCCACCAATGAAAACCTTGATGATCTCGTTAAGAAAGGCCAGTTCAGGAAAGATCTCTATTATCGTCTGAAGGGCGCGTGGCTCCATTTGCCTCCGTTAAGGGAACATCGGGAAGACATTCCTCTTCTAGTGGGAAAGTTCCTACAAGAATTTGGAAGTAGTGCGGTTGCTGCTCAAATCGAAGAAGAGGCCCTTCTGAATCTTCAAGAATACAATTATCCGGGAAATGTGAGAGAGCTGAAATCAATTATCCGTTCCGGGCTCAATCTAGCTCAGGGACAACCTCTGTCCGTGCGCTTTTTGCCAGATTATGTAAGAAAGGCAAGATCTGCCTATCGAAATGTGGAAACGGTTCAGGGAATTGTGCCGCTTGTCGAAATTGAGAAGCTGCACATTCTAAAGGCCTACCAACGGTCTGGTCGAAATAAATCACTCACGGCTAGACTTCTCGGTATAAGTCTGAGCACTTTGCGACGCAAGCTGAGCGACTATGGTATGAACGCTTCAGATTAACCATGTGCCAAAATGACCATGTCATGAAAAAAATCATAAATCCGACATGCTAACCGCGGACTATGTCATTTTGATCTACTGATTCTCACCTTTTGACCTTAAGTGTCCAAGACAAAATAATCTCATAAACCATTATCCCGTAACGTTTTGACCGTTTCAGTCAATCGCCTTGAAAGCAGCAGGCGATAATGTCGATCTCGAGTTAAGGCGCGGAAAACGGCACAAACTCCCGCTTCCGGGTATTTGGCGCTAATTTTGCTCAATAGCTCCACGGCGACTGGACGTTTCATTAATAGGGATCATAATTCACAATGAAACTCTTCTCTAATGGCATCCAGTCCATAATGGCAGATTGGATTTCATGAAATTGGCTTCCTGGTGACGCTAAGCGACAGGACCTAATAGGTACCCGATGGATTTTGAAGTCTATTCCGACTGCTCAACTCATGCAATGTGGTCCGAATAAAGGGAGGTGAGGATGCACGCACAATGTCACACTCCGAAGAAGCTAATTGGTAAGAGCGTTGCTTTCTTGGAACAAATGAACAAAATTCCACTGGTAGCGAAATGCGATTCCAGTGTGCTGATTTCTGGCGAGACCGGCACGGGAAAAGAATTATGCGCACAAAGTATCCACCACCTCAGTTTGCGAGATCGAGGGCCTTTTGTTCCAATCAACTGTGGTGCAATCCCGACCGAACTTGCTGAAAACGAGCTTTTTGGTCATAAGAAGGGCGCCTTTACGGGTGCCGGAAATTCGAACCACGGCCTCATCTGCGAGGCTGAGGGTGGAACATTGTTCCTGGATGAAATAGACAGTCTTCCCCAGTTGGCGCAGATTAAGCTGCTACGCTTCCTGCAGGAAAAAACATACCGACCTTTGGGATCTCCAAAAGAATACAAAGCAAATGTGCGTGTGATAGCCGCAACTGGTATCGAGAATGAACTGGTGGTGAAAAGTGGCAGGCTTCGACAAGATTTGTTCTATCGATTGAACGTGATATCGCTAAGGCTGCCTCCCTTGAGAGAGCGGCGTGAGGACATACCGTTGTTAAGCCGGTTCTTTCTGAAAAAGTATGCAACCAGGCTCGGCAAGGAAGTATTCGATGTGTCGTCCAAGGCATTGCAGAAACTTTTATTCTATGACTGGCCCGGTAATGTGAGGGAACTGGAGCATGTAATAGAACGAGCGGTTGTTTTTACTGAGAACAAGGTCATTGAAGACATTGATATCTCCCTTGCTAACTTTAGTGACGCAGTACTGTGGCGGCCGTTTAAGGAAGCAAAGGAAGAATGTATCAAAGAATTTGAACGGACATATATCGAAAAACTTCTCTTTGTTCATCGCGGTAATATATCAAAAGCTGCAAGAATCGCTCAGAAGCATCGGCGAGCTTTTTGGGAACTGATCCGCAAGCACGAAATAGATGTGCAAAGGTACAAGGTGAGCGGTCACGCCGAGAATTGAGAAACAGGACTGTGTGCTGCTTGATACCAACACTGTTTATGATCGGTTGGAATAGGAATCCTGGCGACCGCCGGACAACGGTAGCGCCTTTACGCGAATAACCGACAATCGATTGGGCGATTTTCACTCTTTATCGTGAGTGGAAGAATCACGTGAGTCATTTGGTATTGAATTTGCTCCTCCATAGAGAGCGACCTAAATCGATCCTACCAAGCGTTCAGGACCACGGCGGTAGCATGCCCGTAAAAAGACTCCGCTTTATTCCGCAACGACTTCCCGAAGCCTGAGAATGAGGATCCCTTCAAAGGCCCCTTTGCGCTGCAACTCCATTTCCTGTTAGGAGATTGCCTTCTGAATTGATAGCCCATTGACCGGCACGAATTCTTGGAGCTATTGGCAGCATGCTGTCTAGCTCTTTGAGAGTTGGCCATTCCAAAGAAGTACTCGTAAAGCATTCCAATTTACTTGTCATTGTCCGAGTTCCTTTTAAGCAAGCCCGTGGTTCGAGCATGCTTTTATAGATTTGCCTCGAAAGTCCAAAGGAGGGGAGAGGAATGAGTTCGATAGAGATTTTTCTGCTGGACCTAAATCCTTCAGCCGTTTTAGGAGAACAATTTAAACAAGTCTTAATGTCTTCTTCCTTCTTTTTTGTTCGGCACTCCAAGCAGTCTCTGGAAGAATGGCTGCCGAGTTGCTTTGAGACAAGTTTTTCGGGGATTCTTTCCCAGGCCGATCCTGACCTGATCATAATGGTGCTGTCCCACTTTGTTGCCGACGAATATAGACAGCTGCTGGAGAAAATGAGCAAGAAGTCAATCATATTACCGATCATGGCAGTTTTTGAAAGCACCAGCTCACTTGACACCATGATTTTGATGCTCAGGTCGGGATCTATTATCTTCATTCCTTCTCCCCTCACAGCGCAAAAGGTGCTTCCTGTCGTATGGCGTTTGGTGGCAAATCAATAAAACATTCTGGGAACGAACACATTGAATTAGGTGTGACAATCGAGTGGCTATACTAGGATGAAAAGATCATAGCATTCTCCTATGATAGGCTAAGGAAAAGATTAAGCATTGGACAGAAAGGTCATATAATTTCTATTTCAATCTTCAAAAGAACACATTGATCCTCATTTAACCGCACAGTCCGCCGTTCTTCCTTTGGCATAGATGTTGCCTATTACAGTATCTGAAATAAAGGCATAGTTTACCTAAGATTAGGAAGTGTGCAGTGGCGGTAGCCTGTCCAGTAGCCCGCAAAATGAGTACTGTTACCAATCTTTTAACAGGTGTTAGGTGATAGCTATGAGGTATTGGTACTGTATCTACACGAAACCCAACAAAGAGGGACCCGTGGCCTGGAAGTTGAATCAACTGCTGGGTTTGGAAGTCTTAAATCCAAAGATAAGAAGAAAGAAATACATCCGAAATAGGGTATTAGAAGTAGAGGAAGAGCTGTTCCCCTCGTATATCTTTTCAAAGCTGCATCCCTGCAAGCACACTCATTTGGTCAAATACACCAGGGGCGTTAAGAGCTTTGTGGGTGACAGCCTCGGCAATCCCTACATCGTTGACGATTGTATAGTAGAATTCCTGGAATCAAGAATGAAGCAAGGCTTCTTCTCCCTTGAGTCTCCCGCTCTGCGCAAAGGGGAAAGAGTCGAAATAGATCAGGGACCTTTGGCTGGTCTGCAGGGGATTGTTTGGGATGAATTAAAACCAAAGGAACGGGTCTTAATTTTACTGGACACCCTTAGCTCTCAGTTGAAGGTGGAGCTGCCCAGAGAGTTTGTTGTGAAAGGCTCTGAAAAATCAAGGTAGGGTGCACAGCCCCGTAAATCAATAACCAAGTTTTCCGCCGGTGAGCGGTGCCTACTATAAGTGCAGTCTCTGGCCACAGCCCACCCTACTTAACGTGCTACTGTGCGGGCCTGTAGTTGGCAATTTGAGGCAGATATAGAGTGCCTGACGGCGGTAGCTCTATCTTCTGGATCGGCGTGTTCTATTGCAATAACATCTATTAAATATGTACTCTAAATGGAGTTATTTATGAGCCGCCTGTTTATTTCCGTTTCTTACTTTGATTTTATTAGAGTTGCAGTGGTTTTTGTGGCCCTCGTATGCTTCCTCTCTGGCTGCCTCAGCACAGGCCCTGATCCAACATCGAGCCTCGATAGCATCCTCGCAAAGGAAGGTGAAGCCCAGCAGCAAACACAACACCTTAACGAAAAATTATTCTCATCAGTGAAAGATTTTCCCAACCCGTCGGATTACACGGTGGGAGAGGGAGACTTACTGCAGGTAACCGTTTTTGGGGAAGAAGATCTTAGTAGTGTCGTAAGGGTCACTGCCGAGGGTTCAATCACCTTGCCTCTCATCGGATCGTTTAAAGCCGAAGGACACACAACGCAAGAATTAAAGCACATAATTGAAAATGCATATGGACAAAAATATCTGCAAGATCCCCACGTACAGGTGTTTATCAAAGAGCAACAGGGAGGGAAAATAACACTCCTTGGCGCGGTAGCAAAACCGGGCACATATGACTACTTCTCGCGGCAGCCGCTGCTTACTGTGTTGGCTATGGCAGGAGGAATGTCCCAAAACGCTGGGACAATGGTACAGGTTCGACGTGCAAAGTCGGGTTCTGAGAAAGAGAGTATCTACATCGTAGACCTGGATCAGTTAGTGGATAATAGAGAAGAGCACTTGAACATGATAATACAGCCGGGCGACGTGGTGTTTGTCGCTGAGGCAGGGACTTTATACATAGGTGGAGCCATCAGTAAGCCGGGTTCCTACCCCATACGCGCGGACATGTCTGTCCAAGAAGCAATTATGTCGGCAGGAGGCACTTCCTGGTATGCCAGTGACAACATCAAATTGATCCGATACATCGGAGACGGCAAACGGGAAGTTACGAAGCTTAGCGCTAAAGATCTCGGGCCTGCCGGCTTCAAAATACAGGATCGGGATGTCCTGTTTGTTGAGACCAATCCCATTAAACAAGCGGTTTATGGCTTTCGTTTCTCATTTTTTGGCACCGGTATAGCTCTCACACCTCCCAGATGACATATTGAAAACAGGAATTCTGTCCATACCCTGGTTTTCAAACCTTCAAGGTCCTGGAATAACCTTCTGGAGCAGGGAATATAAATGAAATGAATTCAAATATAGAAAAAGATAATGCGAAGCGATATCTGGCACCTCTGGAAAATGCCCAATCGCCAATGCCCATACCTGAGGTTCTGCCGAACTTCGATTATTCTCCGGGGCTGCGTGATTTGCTGGATATCCTGTTTAGACGCAAATGGATTATAGGGATTCTAACGACGTGCTTCTTTGTTCCAACTTTGATTTATAATTTGAATGTGAAACCGGTTTATCAAGCTCAAGCGTCAGTGGAGCTCAGCCCCTATGCTGCGAAGGTGACAAAGTTTGAAGATGTTGCGGACCCGTTAAACCAGGGTTATTTTAGCGAGACGCAAGTTGAGTTATTGCAGAGCGCGGCCCTAGCTCGACGAGTTGTAGTGAGCCTTAAGCTGGGAGATCATCCGCGATTTAATCCCGGCCCTCCACAAGACAGCCAATCCGAAGGAATTCTGTTCAAAGTTAAGCATGCGCTGCTGAACTTCAAAAAAGAGGTGGTAACAAGAGTTAGAGCTTGGATGAAATCAGACAATAAGGAAGGTGGAGCGGTTGACCCCGAGCTTGTAGAATTGTACAGGCAAAAGGCTTTAGAAGGATATATAAAGGCAAATTTGGTAGTTAGTCTACGTAATGCCAACATCGTTTCTATTACTTTTGACTCCGAGGATCCAAAACTTGCTCGCGATGTGGTCAATACTCTTATAAGTGAATTCATTGATTGGCAAATGGACAGGAGAGTCGGAGCCACTAAAATAGCCAAGCGACACCTGGAAAAACAAATAACCATAGCACGCGATCAGCTTGAAAATACCGAAAGTGAGCTGAACAAGTTCGCCTCAAACACCGGCATCGTTTCTTTGGATTCAAGGCAAAATCTTATTTATCAGCAATTGGAGCAAATAAACGCGGCGCTTGCCAAGATAGAAGCGGAACGTATAGCGAAAGAAAAAAACTACGATCATGCTTTCGATAATAACCTGGATACGTCCCCACTAATCCAGCAAAACGCTCTGGTTCAAAAACTCAGATCCCAATATCTTGATCTCTTTTCCGAGTATGAAAAGCTGAAAGTCAGATATAAAGGTGACCATCCCACGATGAAAAGTCTCAACGCTCAAATGCGGCAGGTTGCTGCAAAGATTAATTCAGAACAGCAGCGGACCCTGGATGTGGTCAAAAACGATTACCTCGCAACCTTAGACACTGAAAAGGCTCTCCAAAGGACGGCAGAAGAAAAGAAGGTTCTTGCGCTGAGGCTGAATGATCTTGCAAGCCACTATAAGATCCTGGAGCGCGACGTGGAGGTTAACAAAGAAATATATCAAAGTCTATTGGCCCGCTCCAAAGAGATCGATGCGAATGTGGGAACCGATCTCACCAATATTAAAGTTGTAGACTATGCAAGTCTGCCGCTGGCGCCCTACAAACCCAAAACTGCACGGAACGTCCTGCTGGCTGTTATGCTCGGCTCTGTGCTGGGAATTGGCGCCGCTCTGCTGAGAGAGCATCTAGATGACTCCATAAAGCGCATCGACGAAATCCCAGGTCGTTACTGGATTCCAGTTCTGGGTGTTGTTCCACTTGTGCGAAGAGACGAGAAGAGGAAACTTCAATCCCTGGTTCGGTCAAAGCCTTCCGCGGCATTTTCAGAGGCCATTCGGATGATAAGGGTCTCCATCCAGCATTCAGGTTCGCCGGATAACCCAACGAAATCGATCCTGCTTACCAGTAGCGGCAAGGGTGAGGGGAAGTCAACTTTGGCTGCGAATTTGGCCCAATCCTTTGCACTTTCAAACGAAAAGGTGCTGCTCATAGAGGCCGACTTGCGTCGTCCATCTTTACGCTCCTACTTCAGCAAGAACGGCAGATCCGAAGGATTGTCAGAATTCTTGAGGGGGACCTGCAAGTATGAAGAGATTGTCCAAAAGACTGGCATACAAAACTTGTATTTTATTGCCGGTGGAGAGATTCTTTCCAACCCTACCGAGCTTCTGACTTCGCAAAGAATGAAGGATCTCATGAACACCTCTGCCGGTTATTTTGATAGAGTTATCCTCGACGCGCCACCATTTACCTCGGATACTTTGGCCCTCGGCAGTCTCGTGAACGGTGTTATTCTAGTTGCGACTTTGTCGCAGACTCACCGTGAAGCACTTAAGATATTTCGCAAAGATCTTCTTTTCACCAACGCTCGCCTCCTCGGCAGTATCATCAACATGTTCAACGCCAATCGATATGGTGCTGAAGGTTTCTACTGCAAATATTACGGACGTTATGAAGATTCGTACGGCTGTACAGCCGAAGACATTCAAGTAATGAAAACCCTGAAATCGGGAAGCCGGATGTGAGTTGCGGCATGGATTTTCCGACCTGCTGCTGATGGAGTGATTATGTGGCAAACAGCCACAAACGCAAGGAGATGATGCAATGTTTTCAAGAACTATGCGGGTGCTGTTCCTGACAGTGGCGATCTTCACGATGAGTAATTCACCGACATCTGCAATGAATTATAACACGTTGTACGCAGAGGATTCACAGAGCAACCTTTATACCGTGCACGCTTCTACAGGAGCTGCAACTATGGTGGGATCGATCGGGCTTGTCGATGTAACAGACTTAGCGTTTCGCAATTCTTTGCTTTATGGAATTACTTTTACGCAGTTTTTGAAGATCGACCCCGATACGGGGAGTGGGATCATTATAGGTGATCATGGTTTTACTGATTTGAATGCCTTGGCAGTTGGTCCCAATGGAGTAATTTACTCAGCTTCGAACACTACGGGTGACTTCCTGAGAATAGATTCCGGTACCGGCCAGGGAACGCTTGTTGGGAATTTTGGTCCAGGGCTCACATGTAGTGGGGACTTGGCATTCGGTTCAAATGGAGCTCTTTATGTCTCTTTGAATAGGGAGGGCTATGAAAACGACTGGCTCGGCTCCGTTAACCTGAATACCGGTTCAGTCACTCTGATTGGAGATTTAGGGTATGATGAGGTTCACGGCTTATCGGTTAGAAACGGAACGCTGTATGGAGCAACTGAGTCCGGACAGTTGTTGAAGATCGATGCCAATACGGGTGCTGGAACAATCCTCGGCGTTAGCGAAGTTGCTTACTGGGGGATGGCAACTTCTCCGATCCGTGGTCAGACTTCACCATATTTGCTGTTGCTGCTGGATTGATAAAGGTGCCCAAAGAGGAAAATCTAATGGCGTTCAGTCTATCAGAAGAGCACGCTACCATACCGGAAGTGGTGATTCTACCGACTAAGGGCCTCTTCAATCTTGATCTGGCCGCTCTCTGGCAATACCGAGAACTGCTCTACTTCCTGATTTGGCGGGATGTAAAGGTGCGGTATAAACAAACCCTGATCGGCTTTGCCTGGGTCATTCTACAACCGTTGCTGACCATGCTCATTTTTACCGTGGTGTTCAGTAGGTTTGCCAAAATTCCTTCAGATAACCTTCCGTATCCTGTCTTTGCTTTTGCGGCGTTATTGCCCTGGACCTACTTCGCTCAAGCCCTCGGTCGAAGTTCGGTAAGCCTGGTGGGCAATTCCTCCCTGATTTCGAAAGTCTACTTCCCCAGGTTGATTATGCCTTTAGCCGCTGTAGTGGCTCCTGGAGTGGATTTCGTGCTGTCTTTTTGCATTTTGCTCGGTTTAATGACGTATTATGGAATAGCGCCCAATTTGGGCATCGTGTTTCTGCCTCTGCTCATGGGTCTAGCCTTGTCGACTTCTCTGGCTGTCAGTCTCTGGCTGTCTCCACTCCATGTCAGATATAGAGATGTCGGCCACGTCACTCCTTTTCTTGTCCAGTTTTGGATGTACGCCTCACCAGTAGCCTATCCGGTTGGTTTGGTGCCGGAGAAATGGCAACTGCTCTACGGATTAAACCCGATGGTCGGAGTGATCGAGGGATTCCGCTGGGCGCTGCTGGGCAAGACAAACCCGGACTTCTCGTTGATTGGCATGAGTGCGGCTTTGGTACTTGTGCTCTTATTCTCCGGTCTCATTTACTTTAGAAAGATGGAACGAACTTTTGCGGATGTGCTGTAATGGAAAACATGGCGATACAAGCCAACAGACTTGGCAAGCGCTATAAGGTCTTGACCGGACAATTTCGTCACAACACCTTGCGAGATCAACTGGCGGAGAGCGTCAAGTCCATGTGCCGGTGGAATGGTCGCAGAAGAGAAGAAGAAAAGCTTGTTTGGGCACTTAAGGACGTCTCCTTCGAGGTACGGCAAGGTGAAACGCTGGGGTTCATCGGGCGAAATGGTGCGGGCAAGAGCACACTTTTGAAACTTTTGAGCCGCATTACTGAGCCGACCACGGGCAATGCCAAGATTTATGGAAGAATTGCTTCACTTCTTGAAGTGGGCGTCGGGTTCCATCCCGAGTTGACCGGACGGGAGAACATTTTCCTGAATGGCATCATTCTAGGAATGTCCAAACGTGAGATAAAAAGGAAGTTCGACGAAATCGTGGAATTCGCGGAGACCGGCATTTATATCGACACCCCGGTGAAACGCTACTCGAGTGGAATGCACGTGCGACTGGCCTTTGCCGTGGCTGCGCATCTGGAGCCCGAAATCCTGGTGGTGGATGAAGTCTTAGCGGTAGGTGACGTCGCTTTCCAAAAAAAGTGTCTGGGCAAGATGGGCGAGGTGGCCAAAGAAGGGCGGACGGTTCTCTTTGTCAGTCACAACATGATTGCTGTCAATAGCCTGTGCAGCCGGACAATCTGGCTGAACGCTGGCGGGATTGTTCAGGACGGACCAACAGCCGAAGTTGTGACAAATTATCTGTCTGCATCAACGAAAGATACGGATTTATTTGAAGAGATTTGGGATGATGTCGCCACGGCGCCGGGAAACGAGATGGTGCGACTGCATCGGATTCGTGTAAGGCCTCAGGACGATCATCCTTCTGCCGCACTAACCATGCAGATGCCGTTTCAGGTGGAAGTGGAATATTGGAATTTGGAGCCCGGTGCACATTTGCGTGTAACACTGCACTTATATACCGCGGAAAGGATAATAGCGTTTACGACCGGCAGTGCGAATAGCAGGCCGATGCAGGCAGGCCTGATTCGCAGTGTGTGTTACTTCCCGGGAAACTTGTTGAATAGTGGTCATCACCGCATTGTCCTACTTGCAGTGAAGGATGCCAGTTCGGTGATCCTTCGCCACGAAAGTCGTGTGTCGCTTGACATCCTCGACTTAAGAGAAAGAGAAGGCGGTTGGTTTGGCAGAGAGCCAGGTGTAGTGCAACCCGTATTGAAATGGACCACGGAATTTCTCGATTTAAACTGACAAAGAGGGCTCATGCACGCCTTCTCACCCGTAAAGTTAGT
>JAVEVM010000802.1:0-2829 GCA_034005055.1 Desulforhabdus sp.
GATAGTTTCAATTTCCTTAGCCATTGTCGCCGAAAACAACAAAACCCGTTTGTTTTTGGGAGTCCCGGATAATATCTCATTCAGATCTTCCTGAAAGCCCATATTTAACATCTCGTCGGCTTCATCGAGCACCAGCCAGTTGATGGCGGAAACATCCACTTTCCTCCGATTCAGCATATCCAGCATCCTGCCGGGTGTGGCCACAATGATCTGGGTGCCTGAAGAAATCTGCCTGATCTGGGTCAAAATGCTTGCGCCTCCGTATACAGGTACAATATTTAAACCGTCCACGTGTTTGGCAAGATGGCTTAAATCATCCGTAATCTGCAAACAAAGCTCCCGTGTGGGGGCCAGGATCAAGGCTTGGGTTTTTGAGGAGGATGGATCAACCTTCTGAATAATGGGTATCCCGAATGACGCTGTCTTGCCTGTTCCCGTATGAGCCAAGGCGATCAAATCCCTGGTTTCTTGCAGCAGAAAAGGGATCACCTCTTGTTGAACAGGCATTGGCGCAACAAACCCCATTTCAGTGATTGCCTTTAAAATTCTCTTGTCTATGGATAATTCTTTAAATGTCATTCAATAAAACTCCTATCGGTTCTTGGCTTAGTAGAGTGTGGTCGTGAATAATAAGGTATGGACACACCCCTGATAGTCAGAGGCGCACAGGACAGGTCTGTTGACTCACCAGCGCCTTCTTCATACACGCAGTCAACAGAGAATGCAATTCATTATCTTTATTTGTCTAAACTTTTCCAACCATTCTGTACCCTATGGTCTTTATATCTTGACGCACAATCGCTATTTTTCTATAGTCGCTTCAGTACAAAGCGGGTTCCTATCAAGAAAACGCCTGCCGTTATCAAAAATTCATTGATGATCTTGTCCGCAGGCATTGCTTGCGATTTTAGGTGAGAAAAGATGATCCTGCGAGGAGATACTCTTATGAATCAAGCGTTGCTTCTGCCAAAAGGGGTCGCGTCCGATCCTCGGGGGCCGCAACTTCTCCGCAATCTGACCACAAACATCCGGCCATTGTGGCGGGAGAGCGAAATTGGAATACCGGCGGCAAAACTGAACCCAGAACTGACGCAGGCACTTCGGAACGCCCGCATCGCGGGACATGTGATACGTGGTCTGGAGGATGCGGAACGAACGCTTGCTGCAGAGAAGCGGGGGATTCGGATGGCAGATCGGCAAAGCGGGGTGACGCGCGGGGTGCGTGTCTCCCGGTTGCTCATCTTGGCAAATGACGGGACTGAGCGCTTTTACCGGAATGTCGAGGCAATCCTTGGCCGTTACGGGTCAAGGGTTTTGGCGGTGCTTCTTGAGGTAGACGCAAGAGGGTTAGGCGGACTGTTATTTGGTCCCGACCGCATTGCCCGCTTGGTGATGCTGCAGCACAAGCAGGCTGTCGCTTCGGTACTCCTGGCGATGGCCGGACAATGGGAAAATCTCTGAATTGCCTTTCCACATCTCACGGCGGCTAGTGGGTTCGCGGTGCGCACCCGGGAGGTGGAGAGGAGGAGCGTCCCCCCGGGTGGACCGCAAATATTGGAAATGGTCTATCAGTTATCTCTCATGCCCATACCGGGACCACCGCCCGGATGGCCGGGAGCGCCCTGACATCCGGACTCACCTTTCATGCCGGGGCCAAAACTGCGCCTGGATTTGAAAGACTTCAATTTATCCACTTGTTCCGGCGTCAGCAAATTAAGCGCCTCCAGACGATAGTTGTCTATCTTGTCTTCCATCTGATCTCTCAGCGCCCTCAACTCTTTTTTTGTTTCCGCAATCTTTTTCTGATCCGGCTTCTTCTCCAGCCAGAGCAATTTTAAATCACCCCGTTTGCTGAACAGCTTATCGAGGATCGGCTTGATATCCTTCAGACCGGCTTCGCGGATGGCATCGATCTTGGCGGTCTGTTCAGCTGTCAGGTTCATGCCGGGGGTGGCTTTTATACGATCCCATGCACCGCCACCATAGCATTCTCGCCCGCCGTGACCCCGCCCCCAATTCGGACCGTAAGCGAATACGGATACCGCCAAGGCAACGACTGCTAAAACACCGGCTGATATGATTGCTAACTTTTTCATGGCTATCTTCTCCTTTCACATTTACTTCTTTTGATGGTGTAGACAGCAAGGGATATGCCACATATGCGGCATACAGCATATCCTATTATATTTATAAGGCTTATTGTTACCGTTGCCCGTCTTCGTTCAATCCTCCTCCGGGGGAGGATTGGATAATAGCTATCCATTTACGGTATCCGCTTGACTAAAATATATCCAGCGTATACCATCCCTCTATGCAACAAGCGACAAAGCGAAGAAACAGGAGATTCTGGACGGATATCTCGCCCTGGTTTATCATCGGCGCATTGATAATTCTTGTACCGATTTTCATTTTCATGACCCTCGTTAATATCAACAAACAGAAAGAATTCACGACCCAGCTTTTGCTCGAAAAAGGAGCGGCCTTGATCCGATCTTTCGAGGCGGGCGCCCGAACGGGCATCGGCATGCAGTGGAATGGTTTTCAACTGCAGAAATTGCTCATCGAGACGGCGCAGCAGCCAAATATCGATCACCTGATTCTTACCGATGCCCAAGGTGTTATTCTGGCTGACAGCGATCCTTTCATGGTTGGAGAAACCTATGGTAAGGATCTCGATCTTACGAAAGTTTCCGGGTCAAAAGTGGTTCAATGGCGACAGGTTCCCAATCCCGATGGTATCGACACCTTTGAGGTGTACCGCCGGTTTTCTCCCACAGGGGAGCTTTTCCAGGGATTTCACGAAGAGAATGAAGCCACCGCAAAAGCCTC
>JAVEVM010000803.1:0-2827 GCA_034005055.1 Desulforhabdus sp.
GCTCTTTCGCTTATAGGCTTGAAAGAACTCCAAAGAATTCAGCAGGGCGAGACACTCGAGATAGCTCGAAACATCCCCTGTTTTATCGACCTCTTGAAATCCTGAAGCAAGGTAGTCCATATAATTCGCCCTAGGAGCTTGTCCGACAATGCCTCTTTTGTCATTTCGAACGGAGCGTAGCGTAGTGAGAAATCTGTAAAATCAGCCACTTGCAAGCACAAGATTTCTTGCCTTCGGCTCGAAATGACAGTTCTCGGACAAGCTCCTAGTCCAGTTTGAAATAATTAAGTGTCCGAATTGTAGGGTGCGCTGTGCGCACTAAAGCTTAGCTCTGCCCATTACCCACATCTTCTTGCAGGGGTCCCCGCATGAAGCGAGTCCACTGCTCGTGTCCAAAGTCCAGTGCTGCAACCGTGAGCCGGAAAGCATTTAAGATAGCTCAGGCAGCTATCGGCAGGCAAAATGTTTGAGACGTGACTTCAATAATATGTGACGAAACAGTTCGCTCCGCTTCGTCCCGCTGAGTTTGCTTTTGGCAATTTGATTGTCCTAGAGTATCTTCGGATAGCCGGTCCAATTTCAGAGGTGATTTTGCGAGAAGGGTGTCATCATTCCTCCGACAACCGGGTCCGTGGCGGGAGTGCATTATCGGTGAACTGAAGGACCACTCGGTGATAAGGTGAGCTTTCTCTCGGATTTTACTTGAGAAATTCGACATCTGGTGCGTATAGTAGTTTTGGGAGTTTTGTGCGCACGGACGAGCTTGTGCACCGGATGCTTTAATGCCGTACTGAAAGGTGGAATTGGCCGTGGCCAACGCTGAGCAATTGAAAGCACTCTGAAATCCCACATTGATGGTGACGGCCCGCAGGTCTTCGCGATAGCAATGCAAGTGACCGCTCGCGAAGCAAGGCTCGGCCATGGCAAGTTGGGGCGGTGAAAGGCAGATAGAACAGGGCATCAACGGGAGTACTGGCCAATTGTCTCTGGGAGCAAGCTCATCTAAACCGTATTCTTGTGCCAGGTCCGAGTCTCAACATACAAGAGGGTATCGGTAGCGAAGTAATAGGGTAAGGTCGCTGCACCGCTCATTGAATATCAGACTCGCGCGGCTTTTCTCTCCGGCGACCTATAGGAATTGCGCAATGGGTGATCATGCATATGATGGAGTAATCCGGTACCATGAACAAACCAAGCATCATTTTCGACGTTTTGCCAGGTCACTTGGTTATATGGATTGGAAGAATCAGCCGAATCCGTTCAGGTCGTATGAAGGAGCAGAGTCAGTCCCATTACCACTCTTGAAGAGTGATCCGCCGGGCAGTCACCTTTGCCTGTATGAGAGAATAAACAACCGGCCGCAAGATTTCAGCCTGGGGAATATCGCGGCCTTCTTGGAGCTCTCGTTGGGCTTATCCGCATGGAAGGCTATTGCCGGTAGCCAATGGTCGCTTAGAATCAATCCTTCAAGTGGAAATCTTCATCCCACCGAATGCCACCTCATTTTGCCCGCCATGGCATTTCTTGGTGCGGGTGTATTTCACTACAATCCTTTCCAGCATGCGTTGGAGCTGCGCTCACAAGTGGCTGCAACGATTTGCAGAAGAATCGCCGACCATTTTGCTGCAGAGGGATTTCTGGTCGCATTGAGCAGCATTTTTTGGCGTGAGAGCTGGAAATATGGTGAACGTGGCTTTCGCTACTGCAACCACGACATAGGGCATGCTTTGGCGTGCCTGAGCTTTTCGGCTAATCTTCAGGGTTGGAAAATCAAGTACCTGAATACGTTATCCGATGAGCAGACAGGCGTGCTATTAGGTTTTGACAGGGTGAAATGGACTGAGCTGGAGGAAGAACATCCAGAGCTGCTGTGCTTTGTCTGCGGTAATGAAAAGGCTGACGTGCCTCGACATCTTCAAGGGGACCTTATCACGGATTTTTCCCGGCTCTCCTTTAATGGGGATCCCAATGTGCTGAGTGAAGAAAGAGCTCGCTGGGACATCATAAATGAGGTCTCTGCTCTGACAAAAAAACCTGCAACGCCGGAGCAAAGATATCAGTATGGGAAGAGTCCTTGGCATACCGGGGCAGTTTCTGCTCTTACCGCTGCGGGGCTAATCCGCCGGAGGCGGAGCGCCGTCTCATTCAGCGGCGAAAAGTCTCTGGAAAGGGACCAGTTCCTCGCCATCCTGGACAGAACGATACCCCGCGATCATTGTGCACCCTTTGATGTGGAGCTGATGGAGCCCTGTGTGCACCTGCTGATTTTTGTTCATAGCGTCAGCGACCTGCAACAGGGTCTCTATTTCTTTATCCGCAATTCGAATCACATCGAAGAGATTCAACACCACTGCCGGTCCGGGTTTCAGTGGAAGCAAATAGAGCAGGGGCTTCCCCTGTATTTTCTGAAGAGCGGCAACTTCCGACAGATTGCAGCACGCGTCAGCTGCGATCAAGACATAGCCGGCTATGGTGTGCTTTCACTGGGAATGGTAGCCAGGTTCAGGCCAATCGTCCAACAGGAGCCCTTCAGGTATCGTCATCTGTTTTGGGAAGCTGGAATGATCGGTCAGATTCTCTATCTGGAGGCGGAAGCAAATGGCTTGCGGGCGACCGGCATCGGCTGCTTCTATGATGATTCGGTCCATGAGATTATGGGGCTTGGCGGGAATAGCTATCAGAGTCTGTATCATTTCACCATTGGCGACCCGGTGGAAGATACCAGACTGAAAACTTATCCTCCTTATGCGCATCTGCGGGATAGAGGAGTAGCTTGATCATGTCAGAACGCGCGGCTACAGTCGGTTCCTGTGGCTTTCATAAAATT
>JAVEVM010000804.1:0-2825 GCA_034005055.1 Desulforhabdus sp.
GAGCTCTCTCCACGAGCAGTGGCCTGAAGGCCTCAACCACGCTGCCGAGGGGGTGCATCTCTTCCACCAAAAGGTCCAGTGCTTCCGCAATTCTCGCCGCTGCTGTGTTTTGCGCCAATTCGGTTTTCGGTGCTGCATTGAGCTCATGGCTGGTGCTGTTCATAACCGAGTTCCTTCATTTGCTCCTGAAACCAGCCGCTGCATTAATGACAAACCAGCTTGCAGTCAGTTGGAGATCAAAAGGAGGGAGCTTTTTTTTGCAGGCGGGCTCGCGCCGTGCCGCCACGCACGGAGACCGCCTGCAATTCAGAACACATCAGCCCGCGGCGTATTCATAGTATTTCCGCGGATCATCGGTGACGATGTAAATTACCCGAACATCGTTCGGGTTTACTGCCATTGCAGCTGCATTGGCTTTCTTGAGCTCATCGACTCTTTTTGCCGCCGCAGCGAGGATCTCGTCGCGCTCCCCGAACATCAGCGCTCCAGTCGGGCAAGACAACACGCAGGCGGGAGTCATGCCGTTTGCCAGCCGGTCGGAGCAAAGGGTGCACTTGAAGAACACCTTCGTCTCCGCGTTCTGGCGAGGGATGTTGTAAGGGCACGAGCTACGGACCTCTTCAAGGGGAGCCTGACTCGATTTGTCCGTATAGAGGATCGCTCCGGTTGCCTCGTCACGAACCGCTCCGCCTTCCACGTATCCGGCCATGGCATCCATGCAGGGAGGATCTATGCAGTGGCGGCACTGGTCCGAGAAGAAATACCAAAAGGGTTTGCCGTCGTCCTTCCTGCCTTCGGCAAAGCGCACCAGCTTCCAGGTATCGGCAGACAGGTCCTGAGGATTCTGGTAGGACCCGAGCTGTTCAGTTTTCGTTCCAGGCAGCCCGTTCCACTGCTTGCATGCAACCTGGCATCCACGGCACGCCGTGCACCTGGAGGTATCGACCAGTATTGATTTTCCGTCAGCCATCTCGCAGCCCTCCTAAACCTTGGTCAAATTGACCATGAACGCCTTGTACTCCGGGGTCATGGTATTTCCGTCGCCGACGGTGGGTGTGAGCAGATTCGCACTGTCGCCACCGTCCTCGGGGAACAGCCAGCCGTAGTTGAAAGTCATGCCGACTTGATGAATAAGCTGGCTGCCACATTGGAACGGCCGGAAACGCGATGTCACCATGGCGACGCATTCGAGCGCACCGCGAGGGGATTCTACCTTTACCTTCTCGCCGTTTCTTATCCCGCGAAGGTCGGCGAGCTCTTCACTGATCTCGACATAAACCTGCGGTTGAGCTTCCGTAAGCCAGGATTGCCACCTTGTTATTGCTCCTGAGCACCAGTGCTCCGTGCTGGTGTAGGTGGTCATGACGAACGGAAATTTGGGATCGCAGCCTGAGAATTTGTCGCAGGTTCCGGAAAATATCTTAATAATCGGGCTGTTGAGCTGAGAGGACATAAGGTTTCGTGTCATGGGCCCCTCAAACGGCTCATAATGCTCCGGGAAAGGCCCGTCGTTCGGTCCGGGGCCGAACAGCGAGGCAACCCCATCCGGCTTCATGATGAAGGGATATTTTCCCTTTTCCTGATCCGTCATGGGCGGCCATGGCCCATCCGGTATATCCCCCACCCACTTGCCGTCAACCCAGGCGAGAAGCGGCCGTTTGGGATTGTATGGCTGGCCGTTCGGATCGACCGATGCCCGGTTGTAAATGATTCGTCGGTTGACGGGCCAAACCCATGACCACTCCGGATAGAGTCCGAGTCCGGTTGGATCGTTCTTTTTCCGTCGCGCCATGAGGTTTATTCCATCCTTGGTGAAGCTTCCACAGGAGATCCAGCAGCCGCTCGAAGTTTTCCCGTCCGCCTGCAGATTTGCGAACCCGGGCACCAGTTCGCCCTTTTTAAACTGCTTGTCGCCTACGGTCACGTCCTCAAGGAAGCAACCATTGATTGCCTTGGCGACCTTCAGACAATCGAACCGTCCTTTGTCATCGGCGTAATCCCATTGTAGATTCAAGATAGGCTCGGGAAACGTGCCGCCCTCCTTCTTGTAGAGCTCCTTGAGCTTGGTTGTGATCCTATAGACAATGTCACCGGTCGAGATGGCATCGCCGGGTGATTCCGCCGCCTTGTATTTCCATTGTACCCAGCGGCCGCTGTTGGTCTGGCTGCCCTCCTTTTCAACCGATGCCGAAGCGGGCAACAGAAAAACCTCCGTTTTTATCTTCTTCGGATCCATTCCGGGACCTTTCCAGAAGGAGGCGGTTTCATTATCAAAGATATTGACGTGCACCGCCCAATCCAGATTGCCCATGGCCTGGCGCACCTTGTTGGAATTCGGCAGGCTGCAGGCGGGGTTCTGGGCAATGACGACAAAGCCTTTGATCTTTTTCTCGAACATTCCGTCGATCATGTTGAGCAGCGATGCATCCTGTCCGTCATCCAGCTTGGGCACCCAGGAGTAGCCGAAGTCATTGTCCGCAGTTGCATTGTCGCCGTACCATGCCTTGAGAAGACTCACCGTGTACTTCGGATAATTCTGCCACCAGTTGGCCGATTGGGGGTCTGCGGATTTTGGGGTGTTCTTTTTCAAGTAATCGTCGAGTGTTTGCAGGGACGTCCTCGGAGCGGCAAGATAGCCGGGTAGGATGTGGGAAAGTATGGCGAAATCAGTCGATCCCTGAACGTTGGGCTCGCCGCGCAATGCGTTCACTCCGCCTCCGCAAATTCCCATGTTGCCGAGCAGAAGCTGAACCATGCACATGGTCCTGAGGTTCTGCACCGCCGGTGTGTGCTGGGTCTGTCCGAGAGCGTACTGGATCGTTCCG
>JAVEVM010000805.1:0-2824 GCA_034005055.1 Desulforhabdus sp.
TGAAATACATGGTTGACGGCCATAACTTAATTGGCAGCATCCCCGATATCTCACTGGATGATCCGGATGATGAAGAAAAGTTGATTCGGCGGCTCAAGCAGTTTTGCCTGGCGAGCGCCAAACACCGGGTGGAGGTCTATTTTGACCGTGCCGCACCAGCCAGTGCCAGAAAAATGAATGCAGGGCCGGTTACCGCATATTTTGTGAAAGCCGATATCCTGGTCGACGCCGCCATCGAAGACCGGCTCCGCAAGCTCAAGCAGAGCGCAAAAGAGTGGACTGTGGTCAGCTCAGACGGTCGGGTCCAGAATTCCGCTCGTGAAGCTCATGCAAAAGTGATCTCATCTCAGGATTTTGCCGGCTTAATGGCCCAGACAATTCTGAACCCTGCCAGGAATGCCCCGCTCGACCAGGATCCGCTTTTGAGCGAAGATGAGGTTGAAGAATGGCGAAGGCTGTTTCATTCTGGCAGGGAGTAACGCAGAGCTCTAATTAGGACAATTCTAATCCAATATTAATTACAAAATCAGAGTCGTTGAGGTATATTATAAAATAGTGACACCTGCCCTCCCTCTTACTGGTAAAAACAGGTGTCTCACCACCAATAATGTTAGGCTAACACGTCCCCCCCGTGTGCCTACCATCTGGTGGCCCTCCTTAGATTACCGGGCGTGTCCCCCCCACGCCCGGTAATCCTCTTAAATCGTCCGTTTAAAAATCGATTTTTTCTTCGGTATTGACCTCGCCCTCATCTTCTGCTGGTTCCTCTGGCTTGCGGTCGAGCATTTGCATCTCACTGGCAATGATCTTCGTCGAATAATGGGTTTGACCATCGTGCTCATAGCGGTCAGTTTGCAATCTCCCCTCCACATAGACCAGTCTGCCTTTTTGAAGATATTTCTTGCAAATCTCTCCCAGCTTTCCCCAGGCCTGGACGTTAAACCAATCCGTATCCTCCTTGACCTCGCCTTCGCTGCTTCTCCAGCGGTGAGAGACTGCGATGCTGAAGCTGGTTACGGTTTTTCCGTTCGGGGTGAACCTCATCTCGGGATCTTTCCCCAAGCGCCCAATGAGCTGAACTCTGTTCAACGATGCCATGAGCTTCTCTCCTGTAGGGTGTAATCGAATTATTAAGGGGGTCTTGAATCTGAGTCTATTCGTCCTTTTGCACATGTCAAGTGAAAAAGCATAACCATTTTTGTTGTTGCCATCTGCTTCAAAGGCTGGTATCCTATATGCGCACGAATACTTCGGTAAGAATTGGGTGAGCCATGTATATTGCGATTGAAGGTGTGATTGGAGTTGGAAAAACGACACTGGCTAGGCTGCTCCAGCCGGCGTTTCAATCCTCTCTGATGCTCGAAGTCTTTGAAGAGAACCCCTTTTTGTCTTCCTTCTATGGTGATCGGGCCCGATACGCCTTCCAAACCCAGATTTTCTTCTTGCTCAGCCGCTACCATCAGCAGCGCAAAGGTGTGGCTGATGCAGTCTCAGGCGGGATGAACCTGATCGCCGATTATACGTTTGAAAAAGACTCATTGTTTGCCCGCATTAACCTTTCGGGTGATGAGCTGGAGATGTATTATCGTGTCCACGAAGCCCTGGCAGAAAAGGTCATCCGTCCCGAGCTGATCGTCTACCTCCGGGCCAGTACGCCCGTCCTGATGGAGCGCATTGCTCTGCGCGACCGCTTGTACGAGCGCAACATGGACGAGACCTACATTAACTGCCTTAACCAGGAATACGAGCGTTTCTTTACCGAGAAATCTCCCGACTCTCCGGTGCTCATCATCGATACCAATGAGCTCGATTATGTCCATTCTCTCGAAGACTTAAAACAGGTGGAAAACCGGATCCGGCAGACCCTCCAGATGCCTCCATTTCAGCAAGAGCTGCCTCTCGATCCCTGATGGGGTAGATTGGATTTCACATGCGGATTACAACCGAAATTCTCAATAAGCTGGCGAAAGATTCGGTGATGGAGCGGGTCAAGGCCCAGGGTCTGCTGGCTGCATACTTATACGGCTCGCTTCCGGCTGGGAATCCGCTCTTGGGGGGTGCCGCCGATATCGACCTTTGTCTGATCCATATTGAGGAATTTCCGGTTGATCGCGAGATCATTCGCCTGAGCGAGGAAGTTCACCTCGACATCGTACACCATACTCGTCAGGTATATCGCCAGGCTCGCGAGTTGCGCCGTAATCCGTGGATGGGTCCGGTGCTGTATTCATGCAAGGCGCTGTACGACCCGCAGCACTTCATCGATTTCATTCAAGCCAGCGTCCGGGGCCAATATCACCAGCCCGAAAATGTCATAGTCCGTTCGCGCCAGTTGATCGAGGCGGCTCGACAGATATGGTTCACCTTCGATAACGAAGCGTACCTCACCGAAGCCCACCGGACGTATAATTATTTGAATTCTTTATATCTATCTGCAAGTTCTATTGCAAATCTGAGCGGGAAACTCCTCCCAACCCGCCAGATGTTGGTGGCTTTTGCCGGTGCCGCCGAATCCATCGGTCGCGGCGGTTTCTATGCCGGGTTGATCGGGTTATTGGGTGGGCAAAATGTCGAACCGGCAGCGTTGAAATCCTGGCTGCCTGCATGGGACGAAACCTACTTGGCCCTACCTGGCGGGTCCACTCCCCCTGCCCTGCACCGTCACCGCAAAACGTATTACCGCCGCGGCATCGAAGCCTTGCTGGAAAGTGATCGCCCCCTCGATTCTCTTTGGCCCTTGTTCTTCACCTGGACCGAGCTTGCTTCTCTCCTCGGACCAGACCATCCTCAATTCGCTTCCTGGTTCCAAGCCGCCGAACAGTTA
>JAVEVM010000806.1:0-2819 GCA_034005055.1 Desulforhabdus sp.
ATGAAAGCACCCGTGCTCATCTGTGTCTGAAATCGAGGGTGATATGAAACAGGTTTTGGAGGGAAGTCACGGCGTAGCGGAGGCTGTGCGGCTGGCGAAAGTCGAGGTGATTTCGGCCTATCCCATAACCCCGCAAACGCACATTGTGGAGCGTCTTTCAGATTTTTGCGCGGACGGCACCCTGGCTGCCCGTTTTCTCCGCGTTGAGAGTGAACATTCGGCCTTAGCCGCTTTAATCGGTGCTGCCAGTGCCGGTGTACGAACTTTCACCGCTACCTCCTCTCAGGGATTAGCCCTGATGCATGAGCTCCTGCATTGGGCGTCCGGAGCCCGGCTTCCCATCGTTATGGCCGAAGTCAATCGAGCCCTGGCTCCAGGCTGGAACATCTGGACGGATCAAACGGACAGTCTGGCTCAGCGCGACACCGGTTGGATACAGCTCTACTGTGAAACAGGACAGGAGGTTCTGGACACCACCCTGCAGGCGTTCTGGCTGGCCGAGGCGGTCAATTTACCGGTTATGGTTATTTTGGACGCCTTCTTTCTTTCCCACACTTACGAGCCGGTGGATGTACCTTCCCAGGAAGATGCAGACCGTTTTCTGCCCGCCTATCAGCCGAAATTCATGCTCGACACCGCCAATCCATGTGCTTTCAATCAATTGGCCCCGCCCAACATCTATATGGAAATGCGCTACAGTATTCAACAGGCAATGGATACGGCTGTGGAATGCTTCGGAGAAATGGAGGAGCGGTTCGTCGATATTTTCGAACGCTGTTATGGGGCAATTGAACCGGTGCAGTGCGAAGATGCCGAGATCATCGTAGTGACTTCAGGAACGATCACCAGTACCTGCCGGCAATTATTGAATGAATTAAGATCGCAGGGCGAGCGGGTGGGGCTTCTGAAAGTCAAGATGTTTCGCCCTTTTCCGGCCGAGGCGATTCGACAGATCCTGGGTAAGGCCCGAAAAGTAGCTGTTGTGGACCGCAACTGCTCGTTCGGCGCGGGAGGCATCTTCGCTCAAGAAATCCGTGCCGCCCTCTGCAACTTGCCCGATGGTCCACAAGTGTATAGCTACATAGCGGGATTAGGAGGGCGCGATGTGACCGCTAATCTATTGAACGAGATCTACCAGCAAACCCGAAAGAACGACCGCTGCCCGGAGCAGAGCGTCTGGATGGGCCTTCGCGAGGTGAGCCATGCAACTTGATGTTCCCGACCGTGATTATATGTATTCCGGTCATGTCGGCTGCCCGGGCTGCGGAGCGGCAGTCGCCATGAAATTCGTACTGAAGGCGCTTGGCGACAAGACCATAATGGTGCTCCCCGCCTGTTGCTGGTCGATCATTGCCGGTCCTTATCCGCAATCGACCTTGCAGATTCCGGTGATCCACAGTGCCTTTGAAACAGGAGGAGCGGTTGCCAGCGGTGTCCGTGCGGCGCTGGATGCGAGGGGAGACTCGGAGACGTGTGTAGTCACCTGGGCGGGCGACGGCGGCACCTTTGACATCGGTTTTCAGGCACTCAGCGGCGCCGTGGAGCGCAACGAGGATTTCATCTATGTCTGCTACGACAATGAAGCCTACATGAATACTGGTGTCCAAAGGAGCTCCTCCACCCCTTACGGCGCTTGGACGACCACGACTCCCGGACGCGAATGGAAGAAGATGCGCAAGAAAAACATCGTGGAAGCCCTGGTGGCCCACCGAATTCCCTATGCGGCAACGGCCAGCATCGCCTATCCTGAGGATTTGACCCGCAAAGTCGCAAAAGCCAGATCGATCAGGGGATCTCGTTTCCTGCACGTTTTTGCCAGCTGCCCCACCGGCTGGCGCATGCCATCGGAGATGGCGGTCAAAATAGCCCGCATGGCGGTGCAGACCAACATCTTTCCGCTCTATGAAGTGGAAAACGGCTCCAAATACACCATCAATTTCATGCCCAAAGGTTATCCGGTCAAAGAATACTTCCGACTGCAGGGCCGCTTCAAACATCTAACCGAACAGGACTTAGACCAGATTCAAGCCATGGTGGAAGAAGACTGGCAGCTGCTGCTGCGCAAAGCGGGGGTGCCCCCGCAGAGCTGACTTGCAGGCAGGAGGCGGAAATGGCGGAATTGGCAGAACAGAAAGCGACTTACGACGATCTTTATTCCATTCCGGACAACATGGTTGGCGAGATCATCGATGGAGAGCTTGTTGTCTCTCCCAGGCCGGCGGTTAGACACGCGCATGCAACCTCGGTTCTAGGGAATGAAATAGGACCTCCGTATCACCTTGGACGAGGCGGGCCGGGGGGATGGATCATTCTTTTCGAGGTGGAGATCATGCTGGGCGAGAACCTTCTTGTGCCGGACCTGGCCGGCTGGAGAAGGGAACGGTTTCCCGGCCTGCCGAAAGAAAATTGGATTTCGGTTAATCCGGACTGGGTGTGCGAGATTTTGTCCCCGACCTCGGTCCGCATGGACAAGGTGAAGAAGATGCCTATTTACGCCCGCCATGGCGTGCCTTACGTTTGGCTCATCGAGCCTGTAGCGAAAACGTTGGAAGTCTTCATGCTGCAAGCGGGAAATTGGTTGTTGCTGGCGGCCTTTGCCGAGGATGACAGGGTGAGAGCAGAACCGTTTCAGGAAGTGGAGATCGAGCTTCAAAACCTGTGGCTGGAGTAGCAGGGAGCAGCTGGCCGGTGATGTGCCGGCAGAGGCTAAGCTTACTTTCTCAAGCGCTCTGTCCCGTCGCGCAAAGGCGTTGCGTGGCAATGCAGTTGGAGCTCGTTGACGAGGGAGTCTGCCCGCGAACAAGGAGCTCGGCTCAGCA
>JAVEVM010000807.1:0-2819 GCA_034005055.1 Desulforhabdus sp.
CCTCACCCCAACCCCCTCCTTCAAAGGGAGGAAGTTTTCGAACAAGCTCCTAGGCATTGCCATTATCCCGCCGGGCAGAATCGTAACGAACCATGAAGGTGAGCATTCTTCTGTTCACCGCTCACTGCTCACAGTTCACCGCTTGCTTGCATCGAAAGCAGCGCCGGCTTTGCGCAAGACGATCGCCTTGCGGCAAAAGCTCGCATCAAGCGCCAAACTCAAATTCATTCTGGATTAATGTTCAGTGGGAATGCGCCCAGTGGCCTCGGACAAGACAATTCCAAAGCCCAGGTTATCCTTAAACCTGCTCCCCCCCGGGAGCATTCCTCGGCGGGACGTTGAAGCAAAACGCCTGCCATCAAGAATCATTCTCTACTGAGAAACTTGTCTGGAAATGATAATTAGTGTTTTTTCGGGCTGTTATTATGTTGCCTTAGGTGTGGCCATTCCATCAAATAAACTGCCTTCTTCGCGAAATAGGCCGCAGCTGTTACACAATGGCACTTTCCTAGATTACCTTTTCCTATAACGAAACTTAAACAGACACGTTGGTTCGGCTTGCGATAGCATCGCCCTCTATTCAACCGAACCTGTTGGGTGTGCTGAAAGGCAGAATATGTTTTTTACCTGCCGGGGAGACGAGCTGCCGTTAATACCCAAGTTGGGCAGCTGGGTGCCTGCTATCGACAATTTCATTTCGGAGCTTCGGGGATTCCACGGTTATTTTGCGGACTGTTTCTCAAGGAGTGAGCCGCGGGAGAATTTCTTCCGCTATATGATAGGGCAATTCAGCCAGCTGGATAGAAAATCCATTGAGTCCATCGCAGTTCATGTTGCAGGTGGAGAGGTTCGTTCCATGCAGCGCTTTGTAAGCGATGCAGTGTGGAACGAGAAACTGATGCTAAAAAAATACCACTACCTTGTCGACGAAGATATGGGCGATGAGGAAGGGGTTTGTCTGTTGGCGGAAGCATCCTTTGTCAAAAAAGGAGACGATTCGGCAGGTGTGGCCAAGCAGTTTTGTGGCGAGACGGACAAAGTGGCCAATTGCCAAGTGGGCTTATTTGCCGCTTACGCCTCGCGCCATGGTTACGCCCTGGTCGATAAGCGGTTGTTCATTCCTGAGCTCTGGTTTGGTGAAGTCTTTCGGGTGCGAAGAGAAAAATGCAAGGTGCCGCATAACTTGGAGCATAACAACAAATCTCGGCTGGCGGTCGAAATGTTGGAGGAATTGTGGGAACGAGCTACTCTCCCTTTTAGATATGTAGCGACAGACTGTCTCTGGGGGAACAGTGCGGACTTCATAAATTGCATAGAAAAGCTCGCAGGCTTGGTTTACTTCGTATCCGTCAATGCGGACACTTTCTGTTGGCTTGAGCCAGCGGCAGTGGAAAAGGAAGGATTTACAAGGGAAGCCCTCGCCAATAAGCACCTTATGCGGAGCCAGCGAAAACCGGCGACCGTGCAGAGTCTTGCAGAGAGCCTAAGCGATTTTTTCTGGTACCGGCGCAAGATCACGGAGGGCAGCAAGGGCACAATCGAATACGAATTCGTCAAAAGGCGAATAGTCCTCGCTGCCAGTTTTCATAAACGATGGGTCTGGCTGATTATACGGCGCACCATCGGGATAAGCCCCTCTTATTCGTTTTTCATCAGCAATGCGCCTGAAAACACCCGGCTTGCCAGATTTGTTTGGTTAAGTGGCATGCACTGGGCCGCGGAACAATGTCTTGAGGAGGCCAGGGATCAGCTTGGAATGGCTCACTACGAAGTTAGAAAATACTCGGGATGGAACCGCCATATGCTAACCAGTATGCTGGCCCATTTCTTTCTCTGGCATATGCAGATCAGACTGGGACAAAAGAGCAGCGTCTACTATGGTGTTACCTTCGAGGAATGGTCGTTAAATACCTAATCTCAGCAACACATTCCGTAGCCTCCGGTTATTCCAGCGAAGGCCAATATTGGGAGACATCATTCGCCCAAATTCAGGAGCAAAAATCCAGAAAAGCTTCCCAGAAGCTGGCGTTCGCCGGCATGACGAAGCAAGTGAGCTCTGAGATAGTCTCTAAGTACCGTAAAAGGATGGCACGGTTTGCAGGCCATGAGGATTTCAACAATATGGTGTATTTGGAGGTCAATTCGGTTTAAATGAATAACGAATGCAATATCAATAACTTAGGATCAATATTTGGCGAAGGCCGGACGACCTCACCCAGTTATTACGATCCTGTAATTGAGAGGTAAATGTCATCCTGACGTGTAGTGTTCAGCCTACACGGCTGTATGGAATTCTTTCCAAAACAGGAAAGGTTAAAGGACATGCGCAAGGCGGTTTTTCTCGATCGTGATGGAGTAATCAATAAGGTGGTAATGCGCAAAGGAAAGATTTGCTCACCCAGAACCGTGCGCGAGTTTGAATGGGAGGATGGCGTAGAGCAGGCCGTTTCCATGCTCAAGCAGTATGGGTACCTGGTAATAGTGGCGACAAATCAACCTGATATTGCAAGGAGTAGAATGACACGCATCTCACTCGATACCATGACAGAGAAGATCTATCGATCTCTTTCAGTGGATTCCGTGTGGGTTTGCCCTCACGACGATACAGACGGTTGCGGTTGTCGCAAACCGAAGCCTGGCATGCTGCTGGATGCAGCCAGGGTTTATGGCATTGACTGCGGAGACTCATTTATGGTCGGCGACACCTGGAAAGATATGGAAACTGGGAGGGCAGCCAAATGTAAAACCATTCTTTTGGATCGTCCGTACAATCAGAGAGCAGTATGTCATTACCGAGTCAAGAATTTGCTCAGCGCTGT
>JAVEVM010000808.1:0-2814 GCA_034005055.1 Desulforhabdus sp.
CAGGGCGGGAGTCGGATGTCTGCGCCTGGTCGATGGGGATACCTTCACCCTCACCAATCTCAATCGTCAACTGCTCGGAGAAACTTCAAACCTGGCCAAATACAAGGCGCAGATTGCAGCGGAACAGGTCCGAGCCGTCAATCCATTGGTTCAGGCAGAGGAATGCACGTTGATGGTTCAACCCGATAACGTCGAGTCATTAATGCAGGGCATGGACCTTGTGCTCGATGCCTTTGACAATCTTCCCGGACGCTTCCTGCTGGCAGATGGGGCACGGAAGCTGGGGACACCTTTCATACATGCTGCCGTTGCCGGCTGGTGGGGACAGATCAGTACTTTCTTGCCCGACTCAAACTACAATTTGCAGAACATTTATGGCGAACTACGCTCCCGAGATCCGGCCGAGGAAGCTACCGGCGTACTCGGCCCGACCGCCGCGGTGATTGGCAGCCTTGAGGCTCTTGAGGCAATCAGGCTGTTAGCCGGGAGAACACCCGCCTATCGCGATCAGCTGCTTTATTTTGACGGCGAGAGCGGAACGATGGAGATTTTTCCGCTCTGAACCTTGATTTGAGGAGAATTCGATGCACACCGAATGGTTGATTGCTCCGCTCGCCCAATGGCGGGCGGATGCCATCCTTTTCTACGCGTTCGAAGGAGCCGCTCAGCACCTCCCCGGAGTGCAACGGTGGCTGCGGGAGCAGCCTTCATGGGCGACTCAGCTAAACCCGCTGAAGGATTTTACAGGAAAGCTTCAGGAGACGGCGGTTTATTATGGATCGCCCGGACAGTTAATACCCCGGGTGCTGTGCGTCGGGTTGGGGCCGGCGGAAAGCCTGGATCTGGAAAAACTACGCACCGCCACGGCCGACCTGCTGCGCAAGTGCCGCGAGCTGCATATCAGCCGGCCCGCCATCCCTTTAATGGCCTTCGATGGCCTTTCATTGGAAGCCGATAGCACATTTCGAGAAGCAATCATTGGAGCCATCAGCGGTCTTTATCGCTACGAGGTGCTAAAGACCAGAGAGGAAAGCCAGACAGCTCTCCCGGAAGTACTGCTGATATTGAACGAATCAGCGCCGACGGAAGGTTCTGCCCGAGCCCTTGAGGATGCGAGCGCAACCGCCGCCGGCATTGCCCTGGCAAGAGATCTGGTCACGGCGCCTTCCAACCGGGCCACTCCCGCTTTCCTGGTGCAAACCGCGCGCGAGCTGGCCGAACGCTACAGGTTTGAAATCCAGGTTATCGATCTTGAAGGCGCCCGCAAACTTGGAATGGGGCTTTTTGCCGCCGTTGCCCAGGGGAGCCAAGAACCGGCTTATCTCATCGTTCTTGAACATAGGCCGGCCGGCACCGAAAATGATCAGCCGCTGCTTTTTGCAGGGAAAGGTATCACGTTCGATACCGGAGGCATATCAATCAAGCCCAGCAATAAAATGGAGGCGATGAAGCACGACATGGCCGGCGCGGGTGCCGTACTGGGAGCGTTCAAGATAATAGGCGAAACCGGGCTCAATAAGCGCATTGTGGGGATTCTCCCCTGCACTGAAAACATGCCCGACGGCAAAGCTTACAAGCCGGGCGATGTACTTCGCTCAATGGCCGGTTTAACCGTAGAAGTGATCAGTACCGACGCCGAAGGGCGGCTCATTCTTGGAGATGCTCTCGCTTTTGCTTTACGTTACCAGCCTTTGGCCATTGTGGACATAGCCACCCTCACAGGAGCTTGCATCGTTGCCCTGGGCGATCGAGTGGGAGCAGTGATGGGAAACAATGAAAATCTGACCCGCAGGATCCAGGAAATCGGCATGAGGGTAGGGGATCGGCTGTGGCCGCTGCCTCTTTGGGACTTCTACTTTGAGGATATCAAAAGCGATGTGGCCGACTTCAAGAACGTTGGAGGCAGAAAAGGCGGAGCCATCATCGGCGGCATCTTTTTAAAGCAGTTCGTGCCCGACGCCCTGCCGTGGGCCCATATAGACATAGCCGGACCCGCCTGGACCGAGAAGGACTTATCCGCTTCACCAAAGGGGGCAACCGGTTTCGGAGTGAGGCTTCTGGCGGAGCTGGCAACAGATTGGAGCTGAATTGAACGGGCAGTGCGCTCCGGGCGATTATCCGGCGAGATCGCCGCGTAGCTCGGCAGCCTCGCCTTTGACTTCGGCAATGAATGCCTTGAGCTCTTCACCCTCCAGCACTTCTTTTTCCAACAAAATCTCTGCCAATTTTTGCAGGTGGGCTTTCTTCTCTTTCAGAATACCAATGGTTTTTTGGTGCGCTTCGGAAATAAGCCGTGAAACTTCCGAGTCAATCAGTTGAGCCGTGCTTTCGCTGTAGTCCCGCTCGCGAATGTGCGGTCCGATATCGAGGTGCGCCGAGCGAGGCTCACGGGTGTAAGTAAGCGGTCCGAGCCGATCACTCATACCATATTCGGTCACCATGCTGCGAGCGATATCGGTTGCACGCTGCAGGTCGTTCTGAGCGCCGGTCGAAATATCGCCAAAGATGACTTCCTCGGAAACCCTCCCGCCGAGAAACACCTGCAACCGGTCAAGCAGCTCGTCTCGTGTCATGAGATAACGGTCTTCGGTTGGGAGTTGCTGGGTATACCCCAGGGCCGCAATGCCTCGCGGGATAATGGAGATCTTGTTAACCGGGTCCGCATGTCTGACGCTCATCGCCACCAGAGCATGCCCCGACTCGTGATAGGCTACGATCTCCTTTTCTTTAGGATTCATCGCCCGGTTCTTTTTTTCCAACCCGCCGATGATGCGATCCGCCGCATTCTGAAAATCAACCATGGTCACCGCCACC
>JAVEVM010000809.1:0-2811 GCA_034005055.1 Desulforhabdus sp.
CGGCCACTGTATTCATGCGGATGATGTTGCCCTGCCGATCGGTAGAAATCACTGCTTCACCGATTGAATTCAGGGTAGAGCGAAGGTCTTGTTCACTTTTTCGGATCACTTCTTCCGCTTTTTTCCGTTCCTCGATGTGCGTCTGGAGGTCGTCATTGCTTTTACTCAGCTCCGCGGTGCGTTCTGCGACCCGTCTTTCCAGTTCCAGATTGGCGGCAGACAGCAGTCGTGCGGTCTCCTTTTGCCGAATGAGCGCAAAGATCCCCAAGTTGGCGATCACAAACAAAGTGAAGGCCACAATAGCCATAAGGATCTGTGACCGAAAAACCGGACTCTTATCCTTGAAAATGAACAGCCGCCATCCACTCGGACCCACCTGAGACGATCTGTAGATTAGATCTTGCTTCTCCCAGCGAACCTCCCGCGAATCAGGCTTCCAATCTACCTGCAAAGCCGTCAGTCGATGATCACCAAATTGCCTGCTGAGCCTCAGTTCATCGAGTCTTTGTGAAGAAATCGGCCAAAATGTCCGGTAGAGTAAATCGGGGTTGCCGGAAAGGAAGATGACGCCCTCGGGACTGACAAAGTAAGCACGTTTGATTTGATCGAAACCGACCAGGTCCTCCCGGAGCTCATTTTTTGCCATGGCGACACCCAAGATCCGATCATTTTTGCCTCGAACCGGTGTGGCCGCATAACAGCCTCTCCGTTTCTCATTGTATCCCAAGGCTAAGTACAGGCTGTGCTCGCCTTTTATAGCATGCTGAACATAGGGCCGAAAGGACAGATCACGCCCCAGGTAAGAGAGTCCCCCTTTGTAGGTCGCCAGCACCCGGCCTTGCGTCGTATACAGCCCGGTAACAGACAGACCGGAAATCTGCCTGTATCTGTCCATCACCTCGTTTGCGGCTGCTACCGCTTGAGCCGATTGCGGGTCTTGAAGAGCACTCAGAACCTCTTCCTGCTGAGCCATCAGTCTGACCATTGTCATAGGTGCCGAGACGTATTCAGAAAGGAGTGCAGAAGTAGTGGAAAGGCTCTGGTTGAGCTCTGATTCGATTTCCTTTAGGGTGATCTCTTTGCCTAAACCGACCAGAAGCCAGCCGAGTACGAAAAATGGTACACCTGTCAGGACAGCTACGGCCAAACGTCTGCCCAAGAATGCCGCAAGCCGCTCATATAGTCCGTACACGCGTTCTTTGATCATCCAAGGTTCATCCAACAGATGCGCCCGCCAAAGCAGCTTGGCGCAGAGACTGGCTCCGGTGTGAAGCACGGGCTACAAGCTTTTTGCACGTTAAGATCGAGCCCCTACAGCTTTTGGACCTATCTATTGTTCTATGCAAATACTACGCCAGAATTAAGCCACAGCCTCTGCTTCCTCATACACTCCAAAGCTATTAAGTGGCTATTCGGAAGGATTAAAGGTGAGAGGAGGGAAAGTTTTCAGCCGGAAGGATTGTAACTCACTTATAATTAAACCAGCTTGTCCGTTAAAGGCATCGACAACTTTGTATACATTGTTCCCCGTTGCCTTTCTAAGAGCTTGTCCGAGAACTGTCATTTCGAGCCGAAGGAGAGAAATCTTGTGCTTGCAAGCGGCTGATTTTACTACGCTACGCTCCGTTCGAAATGACAAAAGAGGCATTCTCGAACAAGCTCCTAGGGGTTCAGCCTCGGCGACTCAGCGCACGTCCCTTGTAGTTTTCCCGGAACCGGCGCTTCGACGGAGCAAGAATTGTGGCCGAAGTGCCGGCATACCGTTTCCAAGAACGATCGAAAAGGATTGGCCTCCTTCTGACACGCTAAGATATCACTTTCATTCAAGTGTTGAAAGCCCGAGTCGGTTTTGCCTCGCCCGTAGCGGACGGCAGCATTTCATCCGGGCTGCAATACGGCTCATTATTTGGTGATGTCTGTGTCGACCTTTCGCATGTTCTCGCGCTGCGAGCGGAAGCCAGGCGCCGTTAAGGTTCACATGTGCAGGATAAAAAAACTCCGGATATACTGGAAGATTCAGATTTGTACTGCTGAAATCCGAAGCCGCCGAAGGATGCATTGTTGATAGCTATCGCTACACCGAACGGATTATCAGAGGAGTCCAATTCGGCAGCAGCGACGAAGACCTGAAAGATACCGGGTATAGGAGGTGTCCAGCCGGGACACCAACCAGTGATGGCTCCAAATGTATTGGAATAGATTTCACCCTCCTCCAGTTCACCGAGAGGGAAACAAGCTACGTTACTGCCTTCATTGAAATTCCGAACCACAATGAGAGGGTTGATAGTCTTTCCGGATATATTACTCACGACTATTACCGAATCCCAGTTGTCGCCAACATAAGCATATGGAATCACGATTTGATGCCAGGCACTGGCAGGAATTACTATTGCAAAAGAAAAAACCGCAAAGGCAATCCCAAAAATAAGAATCATCCTGCTCTTCTTCATGGTTCCCTCCTATTCTTGAAAAGGTGGACCATTATGCATGACAACCATGCAATAGGCCTCTGTTGGTAAATGAAGATAACTGATAATGTGAATCGTCTTAAAGGCATACAATTCCTTGGCACAAGTACGGACTGAAAGATGTGAGGCAAAATGAGACTTAATCGATGCAGATGCAAAGCTTTCAATGGACTCGACGAAGAAGCGGCCCCCAAGGATGTCCATCCATTCCCTGGAGGCCGATCACCGGAGTTTTCAGGATATTCCTTTTCATAGTGTGATCACAGTCGAGCTGCCATCTAGATTGAGTTAATGAAATCACATGAAGATTAGCCCAGTCAATGGTAAATATGGTTTTCCCGCT
>JAVEVM010000810.1:0-2811 GCA_034005055.1 Desulforhabdus sp.
ATCGGATCAGTTAAACGGGATGAATCGTCCAGCCGGCTATACGATTCTATTTACCGGCCGTTCGTTTTCGACCGCCACCCCCACCTGTGCGGCGGCAGTCACACCTGCAGCTTTCAGCTTTTGCAGAAGATCTCCGGCCTGGTCGGCGGGCACGGCAAGAAGCAAGCCCCCAGAGGTCTGAGGATCAAACAGAAGCTCCCTCTTTTCCCTCGGCAAGGCATTGTGAAATTCCACATAAGCTTCCGCCAGTTGCCGATTGGCTCGATTACTGCCGGTTGTCTCCCCCCGGCGGTACATTTCTTCGGCATAGGTATAAAACGGCAGCCTACCGTATTCAAGGTCGATTTGCACTCCGCTTCCACGAGCCATTTCCAGACTGTGTCCCAGTATGCCGAATCCGGTGACGTCGGTGCAGGCATGTACTTCAAAATTGAGCGCTACCTCGAGGGCCGGGCCGTTCAAAGCTGCAATTTGCGGCAACAGTGCCGCCAAATCGTTCCAGGGAAGCTTTCCCGCTCGACCGGCGTTAAACAGCACACCGGTTCCGAGCGGTTTAGTCAGCAGTAAGGCGTCACCCGGGCGCACCCCAGTATTGGTGAGTATCCGATTCGGATTCACCAGGCCCGTTACCGCCAACCCAAACTTGGGCTCTTCGTCATCGACGGAATGTCCTCCAGCCAAAGAAGCGCCTGCTTCGGTCACTTTCTCGTAGCTGCCTCGCAGGATTTCTTTGAGTACATCCATGCCGAGCTTCTTAGTTGGAAACATGACCAGATTCAGGGCCGTAATTGGCCTTCCGCCCATGGCATAGATATCCGAGAGTGAGTTGGCGGCTCCGATTCGCCCAAACCAGACCGGATCGTCTACCGGGGGCGTGATGAAGTCCACTGTAGAAATGACCGCAAGCCCTTCAGCAACACGATATACCGCAGCGTCATCACTGGTTTCAAAGCCCACCAGCAGATTCGGATCGGTGGGTGCAGGAAAACCCTGCAGTGCTTCCGACAGAACCGTCGGACCGATTTTGGCAGCTCAGCCACAGGTTCTGGCAAGTCGTGTGAGCGTTTTTTTTCTACTGAAAAGATTCATGACGTTATCGGTCCTCTTAATTTTTCGAGATCTCTCTCGCTGCCTTGCGACGAGGTTGGCAAAGCCTGTTCCGTTCAACCGAAGACAGCTCTTCATTGTAAATGATATGACTTCGACTCCACTGCGGCTATATAGCCCTTTTTCATCATTGTTTCATCCATTGACAGATGCGACTCTCGCGTTTTATTTTCGACTAACATTTTCCACTTTTACCGAGCGCATTGAAATGAAACCAGGAGGAAACGAATGAAGATTTCGATAACTTACTGCGTACCTTGAAATTTCCTTCCGCGGGCCGCCAGTCTGGCGGATGCCATATCCAAGGAGATAGGATTGAAGGCGGAGCTCATTGAGGGGAAGGACGGCATTTTCGATGTTGTGGCTGATGGCGATCTTATCTTTTCAAAAGCTAAGGCCCGCCGCTTTCCTGAAAACGACGAAATCGTGGCGATGCTTCGCAAGTAAAAGCAGAGCCCAAAGAGCATGATTCGGGGAAGCCCGCCATCTTTGTATTCTGATGTGGCACACGGGTATCGGTAAAGTCTCAGATCGTCGACGGAGGGAAAGGGGCGCGAACACCTTTTTCGGGTTTTCTGGCGTACGGGAGCAGAGTCTTCTCTGCTTGAAGCCTTGCAGTTTAACCGGGGGAGAGGGCGGCCCTGCCGAGTTGGGCAGGGCCGATGCCGATTCGAAGCGGAAGATTCAAATTCGGCTAACCGGTCAACCGCCTTGGCTCATACGGTTAGGTCCAATTGCTGTATGGACTTTGCCACTCCATCCTCCTCAAGATAGACCCCGGTTCGGCTGACTTGCCCATTCAGAGTGTTTCCGCTGCCCCTCAGATCGAATTTGGATTCAACGGCTCCAAGATGGATCGCTCCCACATTGCTGGAGAGCAGACTGTTCAGGGAATCATTGCCATTGTCGTCCCTGGTCCAAATGAAGAGCCTGTCGAAGATGGAATCGTTCTCATCAATCCATTGGTTGTGATCTTCATCGTATTGACTCAACTCTGCAAAACCGTTGCCGGTTTTCGGTCCGAACAGCTCACTGCCGTCATTTACGATTCCATCGCCGTTTCTGTCAAAAACCAGCAAGCCGCTGCCGGGCCGAACAAAGGAGATGTTCTCATGATCGCCGTCGGCATCGAGATCGAAGGCGAACTTTGTATCGGTCAATTCAGCGGCCGCTCCGCCAAAATTAATCACCAGAGGATCTACTACCTTGGCGGCATCGCCGGCCCTGACGGAAAAGCTCTGTTCCGAAAAATACTCCCTGCTCATGTTCAGGTTGAGTGAAAAGGCGATTTGTTTGCCATCCTGGGTTCGGACATATCCCTCAATGGCCACACTGGTGCTTTCGGCTTCGTAGTGGGACTCATAGCTGTCGTAGATCAGCCCCCATCCTTCTCCCGTCGAACCTTGGCCGGTACCGTTCTGTACGACTGCCGGCATATCCTCTGGCATATCCTCAGTCGACTGTTCACCGGAAAGGTCCAGAATGGACACTTTGAACTCCTTACCGGTAATCGCCTCCATCAGATATTTGATCAAAAAAGCCTTCGGATCGTCGGTATTCAAGCTTTCATCTTTCTGCCGGGCCTCTCCGCATCCCATGCACGATCCCCGCTGCTTAACGGCGGAGTCTTTGGATGCGCCCCAATGGGAGAGCGTTACTCGATCTTTGACGGCTCGTTCTGCGACCTGACCGGATGATGCCGGG
>JAVEVM010000811.1:0-2810 GCA_034005055.1 Desulforhabdus sp.
ATGGCCGCGTTATGTTTGAAATACTGCGGTGCTTCAGGAAGGTCCTGCAGCAAAGCGGCGATGAATTCAGCTCTTGAGCTGTATTGCAGATAAGCATTGCCCGCTTTTTCGGCGCCAATGGTAGAATTGGGCTGGTCGCTCAGATGCGCGCCACACAAAGATCCGGCTCCATGAGCAGGAAAGATGACGGCGTTGTCGCCGGCCATAGAGAGCTTGTTGTTCCAGGTATCGAACATCATGGAGGCCAGAGCGGCCGCCGAAACATCTCCTTCAAGCAGGTCGGGCCGGCCGACACTGCCCACAAACCAGGTATCGCCGGTAAAAATCAGCTCCGGGGTCGTTTTGGTTTCACGGCTGTATACGTAGGCACATTGTCCGTCGGGAGTGTGCCCGGGAGCTTCAATAAAGCGGATCGAGGCTTCACCTATTTCCAGCTTGGAGCCTTCCTCAAGGGGGACAAACGAGTATTCCGCGCCGCTGTGGCGGTTCGCGTAAATGGGGCAGTCTGCCGCTTTCGCCAGCTCGACATGTCCCGCTACAAAGTCGGCATGGGAATGGGTGAGAAAAACTCCGACTATCTTCACTCCCTCTTGCCTGCCGGTCTCGAGATAGATGGAGACGTCTCTGCCCGGATCGACTACCAGTGCCTCTTGCCCACTTATCAGCATGTAGGAAAAATGGGAGAGGACCGGGAGATCGAACTGAGCCACTCTGAAGCCGGGATATCGATAGATATCCACAACTCTGTAGGAAGATGCTTCGGAATCGTGTGTGGCGGATTCTGTATCCTGAATTTCTGCTGCCCCGGCAGCCACTAAGCAAACGGTCAGTAACAGGAGATTTACAGGGAGAGCGAAAGTCCAGAGCCGTTTTTTCATCGCCACACCTCAATTGATTTCTAAGTTATCTGTTGACTGCCTTGATTTCGGTCTGCGGCAAGCTGCGCTTCCAACCTGAGGATATTATCGCGTGCGAAGTCGATGTCCGAATCCAGCTCCAGGGCCATGCGGTACAATTTTATGGCCTCTTCCGTGTGACCGAGCTCACGCAGATTCGACCCGATATTTGCGTAATCAATGGCGGAGCCTGGATCGATCTCGATGGCTCGTTCAAAGGCCGAAATGGCTTCATTGTGCTTCTTCAGCTTAAAATAGCAAAAGCCGCGCAGGTTGTAAATTTCTTTCAATTCGTCATTGCACTTCTCTGCGAGAGCGAGGGATTCAAGAGCCGCATCAAACTGCTCCAGATCCTTCTGGCAAGAAGCGATGTGGACATAAATGCTGGCGATTTCACCAGAATCTGGATTTTGAGCTAATGCCTCCTTAAACAAGGACAACGCCTCTCGGGCAGATCCTTCGAGCTCCATGGAATGCGCCAGGAAGAAGCTCAGGTCGTAGCGTGGGCCGAAATGCTCCATGAGGCGCTGCATATGAGCCGTGCATTGCCCCGGCGGAAGAGTGCGCAGCAGCACGCGTGCGGCATGCTGGGCAAAGTCGGTGCCACGGGTGCGGTCCAGAAAATGAGCCCCGGGAATGATCGTGTAAACTGAGGGGATCCCCACCTCGGGGTGAGTCACGTTAATCACAAATACCTCCAGCCCAACTTTTTCCAGTGCTGCAACACAGCGTTCGATTTCGATCCGCAGATTGTCGTGCTCCAGATTGGGAAGACTTGCAATTGAAGACTGGCGCTCGTGGTTGTCCATCAAGTAACTTGCCTCTTCCAGGCTGGTATATTTAGGCAGGGTAGGGCGATAAGAAGTGCGATTCTCAAAATCTCCCGCCAACTGCGCAATCTCCGTAAGAGCACGAGATAACGATTTTTCCGGGCTTGATGTGGTGCCGGCGGTAAAGACAATTTCGCTGCGGTCGGGAAACGTTGCCGGGTCATAAGCCAGTGCCCCGACTGAAGGAATGCCGGTATCGAGAGAAAAGTCGCGCAGGAAAAGCCGGATACCGTTGCGCTGGAATTTCTCCACCAGCTCCCTGGAGGCCGGATCGCGCAGAGATTGAGGATCGATTGCAGGTGTGAGGCATTTTTCAAAACTGATGATGGAGCCCACATGTCTTTCCACCACCTCACAAAGGCTTTGCAGAATTGCCTCTTCCAGAGTATTCCCTGCCGCAGGACCGTTGTACTCGTTGATGAGATAAAACCAGTCGATGGGAACCAGCTGGTCCAGCTGACGCGTTAAGTTGTAGGCAGATGTCCAGCGCATGGGGCAATCTTGCAGAAAATCGGCAGCGCTCTTCTGCGCTGTTTTGCTGTCGTGGACAGATTTGAGCAAGGTTGCGGGAGAAACTGCCCGGTCTGCAATATCGCCAAGTGGGTAGAGCGGAAAAGGGGTCTGTTGAATGAAGGAAAAGAAACTGAAGCGTTCAACCAATTCCATTACCGCACTGGCTTCAGATTGGATAGGAGTGGCTCCTTTGCCCATCTGTTTCTTGGTGCCGGTAAACCGGGTGGCGTCTTCTCCGCACATGCTGATATAGACGGGAATATCCAGTCGTCCGGTGTCTATACGCATTGTCTTGTTGAGGAGCTTGAATTCGATGGCCGCGAGCCGCTCTTTTACCCAGCGGATCGTCTCTTCGGGACTTCGTACCTTGTCCTGGTCATACCGATAGGTCTTGTAGCAATCTTGTAAGGATACATTCGCATGCATAGATGAGTCTCTCTGATCTCCCAGCCGTTTCATTTCAGTGTGCTGATTTGTTTTCAGGTTTTGGCTTCAGCTTTCTTCATTCCGTCGCCGTTTCGGTTGATAAGCTCCAACAGATCGTGTGCTCTGTGGCCTTTACGGTAGTGAT
>JAVEVM010000812.1:0-2789 GCA_034005055.1 Desulforhabdus sp.
TTTATGGACCGAAAGCATTTTCCTCGATACAAGGGCTTCTGTGAGCCAGCAGCGGTTGGCCGGTATTGCTTTTTGGCTGGTGGTGGTTGGAGGGGTGGTAAGCGGCACACTGTTTGTTGCGGGACTCTCGTTGCACATTTATCCGCTGCTGGGCAATGTTATCCTGATCTGGCTTGCCTACTCGCTGTTGGCTACCCGCAGTCTGCATCGAGAATCCAGCCGCGTGATCCGAGCTCTTAGCTCGGGACGGATCGATCTGGCAAGGGAGCGTCTGGCTTATATCGTGAGCCGTGACACTGCGCGATTGGATGAAAAGGGTATCATTCGAGCCGTCATCGAGACGGTTTCTGAAAACATATCCGACGGAATTGTGGCGCCGCTTTTTTATTTATCGACAGGTGGTCTGCTTGGCGGCATGACATACAAATCCATTAACACCATGGATTCCATGGTTGGGTACATGAATGATCGTTACAGGTATTTTGGGTGGTTTGCCGCCAAGGCGGACGATCTGGCAAACTGGATACCCGCGAGATTGTCGGGGCTTTTTATAGTGGCGGGAGCGGCTCTCCTAAAAATGGATTGGCGGGGAGCCTGGCATGCGATGAAGCGCGATGCCGGCAAAATGAAAAGCCCCAATGCAGGTTTTCCGGAAGCTGCAGCCGCAGGGGCTCTGGGTGTGCAATTGGGAGGAGTGATCTGGTATTTTGGACGACCTGAAGATAAACCCATTTTGGGGAATCCACTTAAGGAGATGAATCTCCACACTTACAATGCGATGATACGTTTGATGTACGCATCCTCATTGCTCGCTTTTCTGATGGCTTTAGTGGGGAGATACCTGCTCTGCGGGAAATTCTTGTTGGTGTGACCGCTAATCATCCAGTCCGGTCAGACCTTCGATGATAGCAAACTTAGTCAACTGCGGAATGCTTTTCAAGTTAAGCTTTTTTATGATCTGGCTGCGATGATGCTCCACGGTTCTTCCGCTGAGGGCCAACTGGTCGGCTATTGCTTTGCCGGAATGACCTTCCGCAATGAGCTGCAAGACTTCCCTCTCTCGTGGAGTAAGAATGGCGGCTGTTTTCTCCTCCAGCCTCTTAATGGGATTAATGGCCATATCAATGACTGTTCCCGCTATGTCGGCGCTCAAGTAGCTTTTGCCCGAAACGACCGCCCTAACCGCTCTTACCAGCTCGTCAAAAGAGCAGTTTTTTAGCAGAAAGCCGGCCGCACCAGCCTCCAGCATGCCAAGCACGTAACGTTTTTGCGAATACATGGAAAGAGCGATCACCTTTACCTTGGGATGCTCGGTCATAATTTGCCTGCATGCCTCTGTTCCGTTCAAATCAGGCATGTGTATGTCCATCAGTACCACGTCCGGTTGTAAATTCCGAACCATGGATACTGCCGCCCGGCCGTTTTCCGCTTCAGCCAAAACCTCTATGCCAGGTTCACGCTGGAGGGCCGTGCGCAATCCATGCCTTACTACCTGATGATCGTCTGCCAGAAGAATTCTGATGGTCATGGGAAATTCCTCTACCACAAAGCTCACACCGACTTCTCGTCGGTGCTTGATCTGCTTTTTTTCTGGCGGCTGAAGTTCAGGCACACGTGGGCTCTTGAATGCATATCGCGAAAGCGGGCATCAATGAACAATGTGTTTATGGACAAGTTGACGAGTAACAAAGCTTGTTGTATGAAATCCTTCTTAAATACTCCGGCATCTGCAGGTAAAGCCAAACAATACACTAATTCTCAATAAAAGATGCGATAGCATATATGGATATTGCCGTTGATGCCATTGGGGAAATCCCCTATTTCTATGTGTGGAAAATACTTAATTGGGGTTGCGGAAAATACCTATGTGCATCGAGAATATAGGTATCGCGCTAAGGTAAGTTTGCTATCAATAACTTGAATAACTGTCATTGCTGAGATTTCAAACATGCGAGCGGCTATAGCTCGATCGATGTCAGTCCTTCCCGCAACGCAAACTTGGTGAGCTCCGCAACGCTCTTGACGTTCAGCTTCCGCATTATTTCGCGGCGGTGTGCTTCAACGGTCCTTCCGCTGATGCACAGCTGAGTAGCAATGGACTTGCTGGAGTGGCCCTCGGCAATGAGCTGGATCACTTCGCGCTCCCGGGGACTAAGTAGGTGCAGTGAATAGGCTGTCTCCTTCGGTGCCGGATTGAGTGCACTTGTGACCAACACTTCCGCGATCTCCGAGTTCAGGTAGCGCTTGCCGGCGGCCACCGTTCGCACGGCGTGAGCAAGCTCCTCAAAGGAACAGTTTTTAATAAGAAAACCAGCAGCACCCGCCTCAAACATCCCGAGCACGTAGCGCTTTTGAGAATACATGGACAGGGCAATCACTCTGACGTCGGGCTGGGCTGAAACAATTTGTCGTGTGGCTTCGGTGCCATTAAGATCGGGCATGTGAATGTCCATCAAGACCACGTCAGGCTTGAGTTTTTGGGCCAATATTACAGCCAGTCGGCCGTTGTCCGCTTCAGCCACCACTTCCAGCTCAGGTTCTTTTTCCAGAGCGGTACGCAGGCCGTGGCGGACAACCGTATGGTCATCGGCAAGAAGGATCTTGATGGCCATGTAAATCTCCTGTAACAGTCATTTCTTCTCCTACAAGAACCAATATTAATTAAAATAATTCTATTCGCAGATTGGGACACTCAGGGTAATCAGGCTTCCTTGCTCGGGTCGGCGCTCTATTCTTAAGTCACCGCCCAGTGATCTTAGCCTCTCGCGGATGCTGAACAGCCCGAATCC
>JAVEVM010000813.1:0-2778 GCA_034005055.1 Desulforhabdus sp.
ACCCGCTCTACGGGAAAAGTCCGGTCCACTTTGCAGGGGAGGTGCACAAGGCCGCCTTTCTGCGCGCCCTTGAAAAGGTCGGCTGTGCGCCGTCTAAGGCGTAGAGCAGCTTCTTCGGGTCCCCCTCTCGCCGTCTCACCGCGTCCCACCCGCGGAGTCATAGGTCGGTGACTGTCAGCGTTACAAGGGGGACCTTGAAGCCCACGGTGCCAACTGCGAACAAAGCAGCCATGGCAGTAAGATTTCGTGGCGGCTGCATGAGGGCTCAATAAGGCGGGTCAGCCGGCCCCACGTAACCGCACATCCCAATTCGTGGCGAATTGACCAGCGGCACGGGCTCTCCATACTCGTCGTGCGGATGGTCCTTGGCGTGCCGGTCGCACAATGTTCCCAGCTCGTCATGATCATACACGCATTCCAGGCAAAGCCAGGCGGCAGGTTTTCCGCACTCGGTGCACTTGGCTTCCAGAGGCTTGTTGCGAGCCATTAGGAAAACGGGGTGACGGCTTAACGGCTTGCCCTGCCGCACATCTACGACCTTGATAAGTGTTTCCGACGAAGTCCCGAAATCATATATGTGGGTCAGCACCAGACCTGGCTCAAATGTTTGCTCTGCTCGCCTCGAGGCGGCAACTTTGCGCCCGCCCCACCCGCTACCGACTAAAAACTCGCTCATATGACCGCAGCATTCAAGCCATATGGCCCGCAGGTAGCGGTCCAGCTCCTTTAACGTAGAGCCGCCTTTCATCTCAAGATGCAGCCAATATTGACCGTCCCAGGCGTCTTCGATTTGCAGATGATAGATCGGTTGTCTACTTCCCGCACCCTGGTCGGCAGCGCCAATGGCTTCCTGCCTCTGCGGGCAGGATTTGAGATGCTTCGCCAGACCGCTTCTGGTCATTTCTCGGTCGCAAAAAACGCACGTTCCCTGAGTCTGTTTTTTTCTGACCATGTCGATTACCTCCTTCTTCGATGCACTTCAGTTGGAACGTGGAGCTTTTTCCGTTCGCTTCGGGGCATAAAGCTCGCTCCAATAAAGCTGCCGGCTCCTATGCTCCCCGCCGGGGAGCCCATATTGTGCCCGGTGGTCTGCGCTTCCACACAGGAGTGAGGAACGAAATGAAAGTGGCCGCAGCAAAGGCACGGTGTTCAGCAGTCGGATCATGAAAGTCTTCTGCCGGTCGATTGATCGAAAAGATGCAGAGCGTCGGGTGGAAATTCAAGATAAACCGAGTCGCCGGGAGCAATATCACTGGAGTCCTCGGTTGCACGAGCCACCAGACTGGTCCCGTTGGACTTCACGAATAGCAGTGTGTCCGGCTCCACCAGTTCTGCCACGTCCAGGATAAAGGGGACCCGGCCCGCGCCGGCCGCCCGGTGGAGTACGATTCGTTCCGGCCGAATACCGAGCACGACTGCCCGGTCGGTTTCCAGCAGTCCGGGAGCCGCGATCTCAGTGTCGTCGGTGTGAAACACTCCTTCAAGCAGACGCCCCTCCAGAGTGTTCATAGCGGGGCGCCCGATGAATTCTGCCACAAATCGAGTGGCCGGCTCGTGGTAAATCTTGCGCGGAACATCGAACTGCACCAGCCTGCCGTAGCAAAGCAAGGCAATGCGGGTGCCCAGAGTCATGGCTTCTTCCTGATCGTGGGTCACGAACACGAACGTGCTGCCCAGTTCCCGATGCAATCGCTTGAGCTCCGTTCGCGTCTGGAGCCTCAGCAGAGCGTCCAGGTTGGAGAGCGGTTCGTCCATCAGGCAGATATCCGGCTTCCAAACCAGCGCCCGGGCTACTGCGACGCGTTGAGCCTGGCCGCCCGAGAGTTGTCGCGGGCGCCGGTCAAGGTAATCCTCTATTTGCAGCAGCTTCGCCACTCTGCTGACCTCTTCGGCAATGCGCCCTCTGGCCAGTTTCCGCACGCGCAGCGGATAGGCGATGTTTTCAAAAACACTCTTATGGGGATATAGGGCGTAGTTCTGGAAAACCATGCTCATATTGCGCTTGCGCGGCGGCAGGGGCGTAACGTCCACCCCGTCCACCAGTATCCGGCCCGATGTGATCTCCTCCAGGCCTGAAAGGCAGCGGCAGGCTGTGGTCTTGCCGCTTCCGGAAGGTCCCAGAAAAACGACGAATTCCCCTTTGGCAAATTCAAGATCCAAATTATCGAGAGCGAGCGTACCGTCGGGGAATTGCTTGCTCACTTTGTCGAAGATCACACTCATGGTTTATTTCCTGGTTACAGTGCGCCGGCTGTTCGAAGCATGGTGGCAACTTGAGAATTCGCTTTTCATGCCCTGCGCTACATTTTGGCAGACAAGCTCCTAGCGTTTTACTGCGGTAAAGGTCAGTCCTCGCACCAGGTGCTTTTGGACCAGGAAAGCAAAAAAAACGATCGGCAGCGTGGCCGCTATGGCCACAGCGGCCACCTGCCCCCAAAGCGTGCCGTGCGGGGTTACCAGGCCCGGAATGCCCACTGTCAGCGTACGGGATTCGAATGCCGTTAAAATCATTGCGTACAGCAGCTCGTTCCAGGAGAGAATGAAGCAGAGCACAGTGGCAGCTGCAATGCCCGGTGCCGCCATCGGCAAAAGAATCCGCACGAAGGTTCCGGCCCGTGTATTGCCGTCCATCTGGGCTGCTTCGTCCACTTCCGGCGGGATTTCTTCGAAAAAGCTGCGCATCATCCAGACCACCAGGCTTAAATTGAAAGAAGAATGCGCCAGAATCACCGCATAAAGGGAGTCGAGCAGGCCCAGCTTGCCGAACAGCAAAAACAT
>JAVEVM010000011.1:0-12693 GCA_034005055.1 Desulforhabdus sp.
CGAGATGAATCTTGTCTACCACCACATCGCCGCTGATCAAGGGAAGCAGTCTGGATAGACGGAGAAGGATTCCAGTGTGCCGGCGGCAGCATCTCCAACCGAAAAGCTTACATCGCGGAACAAAACGTGCGGTGTCGGGAGCAGGGCGATTTCAATCCTGCCGCCGGTTATTGTGCCACCGATCCTGTGCGAAAGATCCTGTTCGACTTTTCCTTTGAATGTCTGGAGATTGATCAGAATCGGCACAAGAACGATGATCAGCAGCAGCACGATTAACGGACTGGCGATAACCGCCCCCCACAGCAGCTTGGTGTTCCTTTTTCGCATCAGCCCATCTCCCGCACTAACTCGATCCTTTCAGCTGGAAAAAAGGAAGATTCAATCTTTAAAAATAAGGGTATCCAGAGCAGGTGCAATGATTGGATTCGATTCCTTCTTGTTCAGGTTATCAGTCGAACAGAAAAATTTCACGGATGGAATTGAGAGCCTTCACCGCCGATATTTTCGGTGAAGGCTCTCCGGATGTGCTGGCTTGGTGATGATGTCACGGAGCCGGGCGGATGATGCAATTCTATGGCAGCGAGTCAGAAGTGCTCGAAGCAAGTGAAAGCAGCATCTGAATGATTCGTCGACTCTAATGCTATTGATCAGACAATGCGATCTTCTCAATAAAGATGGGCGCAACAGGAACGTCCTGGTGATGACCTTTGTTGCTTGTTTTGGCAGCTTCGATCCGATCGACCACGTCCATTCCTTCTACGACCTTGCCAAACACCGCATAGCCGAATCCCATGGGGGTATTGTCTCTGTGATTCAAAAAGTCGTTGTCCGCAACATTAATGAAGAATTGAGAGGTTGCACTGTCGACGACATTAGTCCTTGCCATCGCGATAGTGCCGCGATCGTTCTTGAGATCGGCGGATGCCTCATTCTTGATGGGGGGACCGGTTTTTTTGGGTTTAAGGTTCTCATCGAGACCTCCACCTTGAATCATGAATCCGGCAATTACCCGGTGGAAAACGGTGCCGCTATAGTAGCCTTCATCCACATACTCGAGAAAATTCTTGACCGTAATCGGAGCCTTGTCCGCCCAAAGTTCGACTTTGATTGCGCCTTCGCTGGTCTCTATGACCACAATAGGATTTTGTGACTTCGTCATATTTTCCTCTCCCGCTAATATGTTATCGACAAACAGAAAAGAGATTAGGACCCAAATGGCTGTTCTTAAGAGTCGTGCAATCATGATCCGTTTCCCCTTAAGCTCTTTGTTCAGTTAGTCAACTCTTGCAGCAGGCGATTGCCGCCCGTTCAGCATTACCCGGCTCCAACAGTCAACAAAAAAGCCGGAGATCTTCTCCGGCCATCGTATTGTCGTCCACTCGCTCAAAGACCCTTATCTGAAATCGTCTACCTGACTTTCTGCACGTTCACCGCCTGGGGACCTTTGGAGCCTTGCTCGATTTCAAAGCTCACCACTTCTCCTTCATTCAGAGAACGAAAGCCTGAACCTTCAATGGCGCTGTAGTGAACAAACACATCACCTTGGGTAGCAGTCTCAATAAACCCATACCCTTTTTTGTCATTGAACCATTTCACATGGCCTTCCGCCATAACGCATCCCTCCTTTCTTTGTTGAGCTTGCTTCATGCTTGTCGGGACGCTTATTTAAGAGCAGCTGTGAAACCTCTAAGCTCAGGCGCAAGACCGATTTCGTAGGGGCTCCAAAGCACGAAACCCAACGAGCTTAATGGCTTTCCTTTATATACGGTTGCTCGTCTGAAAGCAAGGAGAAAACAGGCAAACCGGACGGGCACATCGGCAGCCAGTATGATTTTGTGCGGCTACTTGGAATTCTTGGCTCCCTTTGACATCTGGATGGAGATGTCAAAATAGAGGCTGATCTCTTCGCCGGTTTTCGGATCGATTACGCCCATGATCTCATATGTTTTGGCATGCTTATTGATAAGCGACTGACTTTTTATCTCAAATCCCATGAGCCGAATAAACGCATGCAATTCTTCCGTGTTGATAGTGACAAATGCACTTTCCGGACTCTTCCCGTCACCGCTGATGCCGATGGAATCCATCAATCCCTTTAGCACGTATTCATGAAACCTGGCTTTCTCGATGTTGTTCTGCTGCATATTGCACAAATATGCGGCGAAATGTGCATTCAGGCTCGTATAGTTGTACTCCAGAATTTCTTCCGCCAGATTGACGCACTTCGAGTAATCCCCCGACCGCATTGTCTCGAACAGAGCTTGAGTCTCTCCAACTTTAAGGCCGAAGTTGGGACTGTAGTTGTCGATTTCGACGTAAGCCATCCTTAATGCGAGAAAGTCAGCCTCCGGGCTGGCGGCCTTTATCTCTTCAACCATTGCGGTATAGCGGGCTTTCGAGGATGTCGATCTAGGCTCGTTACTGACCCCATAGCTTTTGGATAGCGGACAGGCTGCCATAGACAGCGAGATGACAACAGCCAAAAGCCTCATGCGCTTCCCTCGCCTTGTGTTTTGCTCATACTCAGTCACGGAAGCCGAACTCATTGATGAGCCGCGCGATGGTCAGCATATCGCGGGTGTCCACGTCGATCAGTCGGAAGCCGGTGTCATGAAATTGCGGATTGATATCAAAGTAGCTCCATAAGCTTTCTGCTTCGAAATTCAATTCATTCCGGCCGAAGATTTCGGCGGGCAGCAGCATCCGAAGCTGGAACCGCTGCATGACTGGAATAGGGTTTTCGCTGATAAGCTTTACCCCTTCTTGTGTGACGTCCACCAGATGGCCAAGAAGCTCTCCGCTGTTCCGATCGAAAACGCGCAGATAGTAAATTAAATGCCGACGTTTGAGTTTTCGTTTGTCAACTCCCGCTGCCTGATCGGTGTTGTTTGGCATATCACCCTCCTAAGCCTGTTTGAGCTCTTTCTCAACGGTCTGAATGCTCTCCTCGAGAGTGTTAACCATTTCGTCAACTTGCTCCTCTGTAATAATGAAGGGAGGTGCGAGAAGAATATGATCGCCATTGATTCCGTCGGCTCCGCCGCTGCCCGGATAGGTTATCAGGCCGCCGGCGAACGCTGCCTGGGCTACCTTCGCATTTACTTTGAGTGCGGGGTCAAAGGTTGCTTTTGAGGCTTTATCCCGCACCAGCTCAATGCCGGCAAATAGCCCCAGGCCCCTGACATCTCCGACGATGCCAAGCTCCAACAGCCGCGCGAGCTTTGTCAAAAGATATTTCCCCAGCTCGGCAGATCGCTCCACCAGGCGATGCTCTTCTATGTATCGGATCACGGCCGCCGCGATGGCAGCTGACAAGGGATTTTGCGAATAGGTGTGGCCGTGCACGAAGTTGCCGGAGCCTTGTTGAATCGCCCTGTGGATCTCTTCTTGGACAATGACGGCTCCAATCGGGGTATAACCGGAGCTAAGTCCTTTAGCTGCAACGATCAGATCCGGTGCTACCGCCCAGTGGTCGAGGCAGAAGTTGCGTCCGCAGCGCCCTACGCCCGTCATGACTTCATCGGCAATGAGCTTGATATCGTACTTGTCGCAAATCGCTCGAATCTTTTGCCAGTAGCCATTCTTTGGCACCAGGGCTCCGGCTGTGGCTCCCACCACCGGCTCAGCGATGAATGCAGCGACTGCATCCGGACCTTCATACTTGATCGTTCGCTCCAGTTGGTCGGCACATTCGAGCTCGCATCCGGCAGGGTCTTTACCGAATGGACAGCGGTAGCAATATGCGGGCTCGATATGGGGGGTGTGTAAAAAGAGGGGAAGATAGTGCCGACGTCTGCCGGTGTGTCCCCCAAGGGCCAAAGCCCCGGTCGTATTGCCGTGGAAGCTTGTCCAACGAGAGATGATCTTGTACTTGTCCGGTTTGCCGACTTCCCGCCAATATTGACGGACCATCTTGACTGCGGTTTCGACCGCTTCAGATCCGCCTGAAAGAAAATATACCCTGTTCAGCCCGGGGTCTGGAGTCAATCGCGCGAGTCGGCCGGCGCATTCGATGGCTGCCTCGCTGGTGAAATGAGTGCCGTGAGCAAACGACAATCGTTCCGCTTGAGCCAACATTGCCGAGCCGATTTCCTCTACCCCGTGGCCGATGCTCACCACACAAGCCCCACCTGAACCGTCCAGATAACGGTTGCCATTGGTGTCCCACACGTAAACCCCTTCCCCATGGTCCACCAAGGGGTAGCTCTTGCGCAGATTGCGGTAGAAAACGTGATCCGTTCCCATGTTCTTCCCTTTATGGTGCCGATCCGCGGTGTGCTGCTCCTGAGAGATCGAGGTTTTGTATGATTTGCATGATGGAGGGTGAGCCCTTAATACGGGCAATCGGACCATCGTGCTGACGACCAATCAGGCAAAAATCGCTTCGTAGTCTGGCACCATGGCCTGCAGTTTCTGCTGATGTGTACGCAGTTCAGCGAGCATTCTGTCCCGGTAGTCAGCAGTCACACCATTCATTTTGCCCAGGAGATTTTCGTAGTAGGAAACTCCTTCCAGTAGCTTAGTCCTGAAAGCTTTCAGATATTTGGTGCTCTGATCGCTGAGCGCGCTTGCCATCTCTTTTATCTCGTTTTCCAGGTAATCAATATTCAATTTGAGCTCGGCGACGAAAACACTGGGGCGAGAGTCATCCTCAATAATGTTGGTCCGCCCGTATATATGGTCCACCATTTGTCGCAAAGAGACCACCTTGGAAAAATAGGCCAAATTGGGTCCCGGGCAAATCGCGGGCGGGGTTGCCGGTTCGTGGCTTTCTCTAAGACCGTGTGCAACGATTGCGGCTCCCGCAAGATCCTTGCATATGCAGGATTTATTGACCACTTTTGCATATTCCTTCTCGTATGCCTCGGGTTCGAGGTTTTGGGCTCGAAGCTGTTCCAGCTTCATCTTTTGATAGGTACGCGAAGCAACGCAAATGGGTGTGCTGGTGAATTCCGTATTGGATACCAGGATGCCTTTGCCGCATGGACTGCCGTGCTTGTCGGTGCGGATTCTCTGGATTCTTGCCAGTTCACTGGCGGAATTCCTCAGATTGTTAAAAGGCACGCCCAGAGGTGACACAGCGCTCAGATAAACATCATCTTTTCCGGCCTTGCAGAGCTTCTTCAATGTTTCCTGATCCACGGTTGTAGCCTCAGGAACCAAAAGAAAAGCGGTTCCCCAACCAACTGCGTCAATCCCGTAGTAGTCTCGCAAAAAGTTATGCTCCTGAGCCGTGCCTATGCCTCCCTGGGCCGTGATGCGCACCGGGTGAGGGTCCGCAAAAGGCTTTTTGCCTTTTTGCACCAGGGCCCTATTGTAGATGTCGAAAAGCTCGCCTACGAGTGCCTGTTTCTTAGCTTTGAATTCTTCCAGATTGGGTCCCATCAGAGATCCGCCTTGGCCAAACGCGTGCCCGCCGCAATTGAGCCCCGATTCGATCCGGTACTCGGAAACCCAGAGCCCTTTTTTAGCGAAATATTTGCCTTGCGTGTGAGCTGAGCGATAATCGGAAACCTTGATAACGATTTTCTTTTTTATGAAACCTTGCTCATTCGCATGAAAATCTTTGAACTGTTCGGCATAGCCGTACAAACGACCGTTGAATCCAGCTGAAAAGACGATAGAGGAGGTCAGGTTGCTGTTGGCAAAGCCCCTCAAGGCAGCCAATGCGTCGGAAAATTCACTCGGAAGCGGCTCGCCTTTCTCATCATAGTTTGTGCGATCAAGCTTGGTCATAATATTCACGTCGATGGAGCCGGGCCTGATCTTACTTCTGAGCTCTTCCTGAGCCTTTTCCTTCTCCGCAGGATTGTTAGTGGCAAGCATGGCGCTGTAGAGTTGCTTCAGCGGCGAGCTATCAGACAGCAGCTCGAAATATTTCGTAATTTCACTGCCTATTTCAAAAGCTGAATTCTTAAGTTTGTCAAATTGTTCTCTGACGATCTGGTCCAGCAGGTTCAAATAAGCGGTGATCCGGTTGGCGCGGCAATCGTGATCGTTCTTCTCGATTGGAGCGTAATCCTTGCCGGCCACTTTGCAGTGGAATTTGCGCATTTTTTCGATAAGCAGATCATCCACCGATGAGATGACGGAAGATATCCCGTATTTGGCCACTTTGATCGGCGACTCAATAGAAAAAGCGGTTCCCATTACGGGGATATAGAAGGTGTGGAGGTCTTGTTGCATGTGTTCCTCTTTCAGGACGTGCCTGTGTTTATGATTACGTTTAGGATCTCACAGTCCGCATCCGAGAAAATGCGGGGCCTTGGACGAGCCTCTGATCGTCTCTCCTCATATTCTTCATATCTCGCTTGCAGAGCAGCAAGAAACCTCACTGATGCCGGTGGCTCTTTTTCGGGCGGCGGAGCATCCACGGAAACCGGCGTCTCTTCCTGCTCCGGTTCCGTGGCTAAGATTTCCAGAGCCTCCTGCAACTCCTGCGGCTCCGTAGCCGGCTCCTCGTAAATCTCCTCCGGCGGCTGTTCGGATCTCGTCGGCTCGGGGGCAGCCTGCTCTGTCGGCTCAATTATCGGCACATCTCGAATTTCGCTCTTTCCCAAGCTCTTGTCATGCTCGCTATCCACAAGGCTTTGATAGATATGCGCGAAACGCCAGGCCTGATCGAGATCTCCTTTCTTTTTCGCCATTGCCGCTAATATGCTGTAAACGATGGCGTTTTTTTCAAATTCTTGGCGAGCCTCAGTGAGAAGTCTCTCGGCCTCATCCATTTCGCCTAGTTCCGATAGCGCCCATCCGAGCAGCACACGACCTCTGAAGTGGGTTGGGTGAAAGGCCAGGCCGCGACGGCAGATTTCCGCTGCCTCGCTCCAAAGTTTTCTGGTACAAAACTCTTCGGCCATGGTGACAAAAAGCTGTGAGGAAGGGTCTTGCTCGAGCAGCCTTTTGGAGAACTCAAGAAGATCGGTGTTCGGCATACCGGAATCCCTCGCTAAACATGGGTTTCGATCTTCAGCAACAGTGCTCAATGATGCACTGCCTTCGGGGTCTACCTCCCCAATAAGAGTAATTCTAGACGCTTGTACGCAAAATGCGCATCCTTCCCCATTCGCGAGGTGGCTGATGGCTTTCAGCCTCTTCCTTGCACGTGCTCTTGTCCTCGCTTTGGATTTATGCGGTCAGAAGAGGGAACCCGAGATCGAATTTAAAAATATCTAAGCTTTCCGGTCAAGGCTTAAATCTACCTTTCCGCAAACTAGATTAAACTAAATCCGGCACTTTTTCTATCCGTACCTTCCGAAAGGTGGCATTTGTGCGGCGTCGACCCAAAATAAGAATCGCTTTGAGAGTGGCTTTGCCAGTGCGCCATGGAGTTGCGCGCAATGCGACTGGCAAGCAGGTGTGCAGGCGTTGGAGAATAATGCGCTAAAATTGACCCTGTATCTCTATTCAAATGCTTGTAATAAGAAGTAAAATTTGGCAGGGAGGGATTAGCCTTTGAGTATTAAAGGCTTTGCTGTATTCTACAGATAGCGCTGCAGGAGGCGCTTCCTTGCAGAAAGGCTCAGCTGCAAGGAAGCCCGAAGGTAAATTGGAGGACTAAAATTTGGAAACAGCTTCCTCATAGGATTTCTTGAGATCTTCCATGGCTTGACTGACGTCGGCCTTCATATTTTCCCAGGTTTCTGCCGAAGCCGACTTCATTTCTGCAATCTTTTTGGATGCGGTCTCTTTTTTCTGTTGCAGCTGTTCTAATTTTTCATTTAACGTAACCTTCTTCTCCTCGGTCTCCTGGCTTAGCCGCGCTTGAAGGTCGTTGATTTTCTTCTCAATATCGGTATATTCTCGTTCCATTCCTTGCACAAATTCATCTTTTTTCTGAGCGACATAAGCAGTCGCCGACTCCGCAGTCTCTTTTGCCTGCCGCTCGACCTGTTCGGAGGTTACCTGAGCTTTCTCTTCGGCCTTTTCTTTATCTCCTCCACAGGCGCTAATGAAAGCCAATAATGTGAATGCCAGGGCCAAATAGATTAGTTTTCTCATCATGATTTCTCCTTGCTAAAAAGTGGTCAGAACTATGCCGTTTTCGATCAACAACGCGGTTACAGTCACTGTGTAAACCCGGATCCCTTTCGTAAGTCTTGCCGCATTGCTTACTACTAGGTACGAAAGGTTTGTGAGTCAAGTTTGCAAAATACTAACTAACCAGATGGGAGATCTATAACAGAGACCGGCATGGTGAAAGACAATTCCAGCGAGGGCCCGAATAATACCGAGGATTCTGATCAATTCCGGAGCGCTTGAAAAACCTGTTGTCGGACAATTGCATTTTTTCTCTATAACCTATAAAAAAACGGGTATCAGATTCTTTTACGGAACAAATAAACAACCCTTCATCATAGTTGAGAGCGCGTCATTAGATGGCTTATGTGTGGTGCAATAAAGAGCGGTGCCGAATTCCCGCATTTCGTTGCCTGCTCTGCGAAAAGGATTGCTACATCCAAAACGACAGCCGGAGCGGCGAGGTCGAAGCCGCGCTGGAAATCCTTTTAAAATCCGGGAAATACAAGGAGCGTTTAGTAATGAAGAGAAAAGAAAAATCGACCGCCAATGATCTTTCAACTGCCGGCGAAAAGAACCAATCGAGTCCGGGTAAATCAAAGGAAGGCACGGGAGAAAAGCTCGAGGACGTATTTTTGTTGGAAAACGGGAAGCTCAAACCCTTCAGGGTGGAAGATTACACTGCTTCGACTCTCTACCAGAAAGTGGAATCCTTTTCGGTAGAATGCAAACTGGTGCGACCCGAGGAGCCGGCGGCTCTTCTCTATGAGGGCAAAAAGCCGTCCAAGAAGACAGTTCCCATCATCCTGACGAAAAACGATGAATGCGTGCTGTTGGAATCGTGGGAAGATCTTGAATCAACGCCGGAGCGGCTGGCGGATGCCGATGAGGTCATCGGCGCTGTCCCTGTGAAACAGGTGTTCGTGCTGAAGAGAAGAGACGCTTGATGGACAGCCAGGTAAAGTATTAATGAAGGGCGGCGACCAGCGAGTCAAACAAATGTTCAAAGAGCTTGAAGAATTCTATGGCACCGAGCCCTGGAATTGGCATACGCGCCAGACTCCATTCCAGATCCTGATCGGTACGGTGCTTTCGCAAAGAACCAGAGACGAAAAAACAGATGAGGCGGCCAAGGCGCTATTTTCCATATACTCTACACCCCGTCGGATGGTCGATGCGCCTTTGGATGTTTTAGAAGATATCATACGGCCGGTAAACTACTACAAAACCAAGGCTAAACGCATCAAAGAGATCTGCCGGGTTTTGATCGAAAAGTACTCGGGCGAGGTTCCCGCAACTGTCGGCGAACTGATGCAGCTTCCAGGAGTCGGCAGAAAAACGGCCAACTGCGTCATGGTCTATGGTTTCCGCAAAGCGGCGATCGCAGTAGACACTCACGTTCACCGGATAGCCAATCGAACCGGAATCATCCAAACCAAGACAGCCGAAGAGAGCGAACGAAAGCTTTGGAAGGTCGTACCACAGGAATACGTCCTTCTCGTCAACGAGCTCCTGGTCAAGCACGGCCAGAAAATCTGCAAGCCGGGGACGCCCCACTGCACCATCTGTCCGATCATTGATCTTTGCAGTTATGAGCCGAAAAACCTCGAAGCGGACAAGATAGGCAAGAAGTAATCTCTATTTAATCCGATTTTCAGTAGTCGCTCCCGACGTCAGTTTCCTGTAAAACTGCAGCGTCCTGGATGCGATGCTCGTCCAGCTGAAATGCTCCTCTACCCGTTTGCGCGCCGCTATTCCCATTGCTTCTAGCCGTTCGGGGTTCGACAGCAGCGAATCGATCGCTGATGCCAGATCTTTGCTGAATTTATCCGGCCGCACCGGTTCAAAGTCGGTTTCGGACTTGTGATCGAAATGAACCAAGAGCCCGGTATCGTTATCTTCAATTACCTCCGGTATACCGCCAACGGCCGAAGCTACTACGGGTGTGCCGCAAGCCATGGCTTCCAGGTTGATGATGCCGAAAGGCTCGTAGATGGAGGGACACACGAACAGCGCTGCGTGCGTGTAGAGGATGATTACATGCTCTTTGGGAAGAAACTGCGGTATCCAAACGATTTCAGTTGTGCCCCGGGTGCGGACCAGGTCAACTTTTTGGATAATCTCACGGCCGAGCTCTTCAGTGTCAGGGAGACCGGCGCAAAGCACTACTTGCGATCCCGGGCGCAGATAGTTAATGGCGTCCACAAAATGAGAGATGCCTTTTTGCCTGGTGATTCTTCCAACAAAAAGAACAAATGGTTTTTCGGGGTTTATGCCATATGCTTCTAGCAGAGAGGGATCGGGTGTGGATTTGTATTGGCTTAGGTCGATTCCGTTGTGAATGACGCTGATTTTCTCTGCCGGTACGCCATACAGGCTTTGAACATCTATTTTCATGGATTGGGAGACGGCTATTACGCCATCGGCCTCTCCGTAGGCTATGCGCTCAATCCAGGTGCTCGCTTTATAGGCGGCACCGAGCTGTTCCTCTTTCCAGGGACGATGGGGCTCTAGAGAATGGGTGGTCAAAACAAGAGGGACGCTCAGCATTTGTTTAAGCAGACACCCGGCAAAGTGAGTATACCAGGTATGACAATGGACTATATCGATGCCACTCACTTGTTCTGCCAAAAAAAGGTTCTTGTAGAGTGAATCGAAAAGCTTCAAGTGACGCGGGTCGCGGGCGGCCATCTGCAGTGCCGCGTCGACTCCCTGTACTGATAAACCGGCAGATGTCGTCTTCTGTTCACCAAAACAGAACACTTCTACCTGGTGCTTCCCATCTCCAAGTTTCGCCAGTTCCCGCGAGAGATACTCCACATGCACACCGGCCCCTCCGTAAACATGCGGAGGGTATTCATTGGTCAAAATAGCAATTTTCATAGGTACTTTTATCTCTACTCTGAGTCCGTCCATCCTTTCGCGAGCTTGCTCGAGGGCCTGCGTTCATCCGGACAATATACATTAAATAGTTTCACCATGCGCTTTCCATCACGCTTCAGGACTGCGAGCTCCGTCCTTCTCATTCGTTTTTCCTTATAGCACAAAATGTGTATCCCTGGATGGCGCCTTTTAAGTGAATGCATATCGCTGACTGGAAAGGTTTTGCTTGAAGATAATTTCGTCATAATTTACGGTGGATGCAAATGCGCTAAGGAAGTTGGTATTTCGCTAACCCACTAATGATCGAGCGCCGGGATGGGAGCTGACAATATCGTTTTTCTGGAAGTCATCGAATGGCTGGATGATACCGGCAAAGAAATTGTGCACCGAATTCCGGAAGAAGGCTCTGGAGAAATCAAGTTCGGTGCACAGTTGATTGTGAGGGAAAGTCAGGCGGCTGTCTTCTTCTACAACGGCAAGGCTTATGACGCCTTTCCCTGCGGGCGCCATACTCTGACAACCGCGAATGTTCCCATACTGACCAAAGTGCTGAGCTTCCCATGGGGATTTACCAGTCCTTTACGGGCCGAAGTCTACATAGTCAATATGAAAATTTTCCCCAACCTGAGGTGGGGCACCCGCGATCCCGTGGCTTTTAAGGATTCACGACTGGGTCTGATCCGTCTGAGGGCATTCGGAGTTTTCAATGTGCAGGTCGTTCAACCGATACTCCTTGTAAATAGCCTGGTCGGCACCCAGGGAGTTTTCACCACCGAAGAAATAGCAGAATACCTCAACACGGTCATAGTCTCACGGTTGAACGACTATCTGGGGGAACAGCTCGATTCCGTGCTGAACCTGCCTGGACGCTATGATGAGTTCTCTGCAGGACTTAAAGAGCGTTTACAAGAAGACTTGAGCCACTTTGGGCTGGCTTTGCCTCAACTATATATCAATTCTATCTCACCGCCCCCCGAGGTGCAGCAAGCCATCGACGACAAAAGCCGGTTGGGAATTTTCGACGATTTAAACCGATTGCTAAAAATGAAAACAGCTATGGCTTTAGAGAAGGCTGCGGAGTCGCAGTCAGAGGCGGGCGCCGGAATGGGAATGGGAGTTGGATTAATGATGCCGGCAATGTTCGCCGACCTCTGGAAGAAATTCGATGCGGCCCAATCTGCCGGCGTGGCTTGCCCCGATTGCCGAGAAAGCATCCCTGCGAATGCCAAATTCTGTCTCCATTGCGGTCACCAACTGCTGGTCTTCAGAAAATGCACTCAGTGTCACAAGAATTTGCCGCCTCATGCCAGGTTTTGCTCCCGCTGCGGGCATCCTGTCGAGCAGAAGCCGTCTCCACGCGAATGCCCGCATTGCGGCAGTGTAAATTTACCGGATTCTGTTTATTGTAATCAGTGCGGTGAAAAGATATAGTGGCCAGTCCTGGCAGATTGAACTGCAGTGCCCTCAATGCGGCGCTCCGGCAATGCTGGAAGAGACCGAGCGGATATTTTCCTGCCCTTATTGCAGAGTAAAGCTTGCTCTGGCCTGCAAGGATTATTTCAGATATTTCCTGGCTCCCCGGATACCGGATCTGCCCGGTTTGTTCTACGTGCCGTATTGGAGACATCGAGGCATTCTCTTTTTTTTCGAGAGTGACGGACGAATCCGGCACAGAGTCATCGACGCGAACTCTCGGGCGACAGCTGCCGCCTTTTTGCCCAGCTCACTGGGAGTGAGACCGCAGGCCCTCAAACTGCAATTTGTAACCCCATCAACCATTGGCCGTTTGTG
>JAVEVM010000814.1:0-2771 GCA_034005055.1 Desulforhabdus sp.
CCATCAGCTGGCCAGAATCAAACTTGGCCTGGACAATCAGCTGCGGCTCGGCAATCTGGAAGCGAAACGGGATTGGGGGCACGCAGCCGACTATGTGCAGGCAATGTGGCTGATGCTGCAGCAGGAAACGCCTGATGATTATGTGATCAGCACTGGCACTTGTCATTCGGTCCGGGAGTTTTGCCGGATCGCTTTCTCCCATGTCGGTCTCAATTATGAAGACTACGTTGTGGTGGATGAGCGGTTTTTTCGGCCTGCCGAGGTGGACATCTTGCTGGGCGACTCGACAAAAGCGGGAGACCGGCTGGGCTGGCGGTATAGCCGTTCCTTCGAGGATCTGGTCAATGAAATGGTTGACTCCGATCTGAAGTTCGTATCTGATAAATGCGGCATTGGTGCGACTCGTGGGACCGGGACATGATTACGGTAAGCGATCTTTATAAGACCTTTAAACTCTATCGATCCCCCGCCGACCGTCTTAAAGAGATTGTAACTCGCCGCAAGTACTGTCAAGAATTCTCAGCTCTCAAAGGAATATCCTTCGAAGTTCAAGCCGGCGAAACTCTGGGGGTTGTCGGTCAAAATGGGGCGGGGAAATCGACCCTTCTCAAAATACTGGCCGGAGTTCTCCTACCTGACAGCGGCTCGGTGGAAATCAACGGCAAAATCACCGGCCTGCTGGAGCTCGGAACCGGCTTTAACTCGGAGTTCAGCGGCTTGCAGAACATATACCTGAACGGCACGCTGCTTGGAATGCGCAAAGAGGAGATCCGGGCCAAGCTGGATCAGATCGTCGCCTTCACGGAATTGGATGCATTTATCGAACGACCGTTGAAAACGTATTCCAGCGGGATGGTCATGCGTCTTGCTTTCGCCATCGCCATCCATGCCGATCCCCAGGCTTTCGTGGTGGACGAGGCCTTGTCAGTAGGTGATGCCTATTTTCAGCAAAAATGCATGGATCGGATCAAGCAATTCAAACAGCAGGGCGGCTCCATTATCTTCGTCTCCCACGATATGAATGCCGTAAAAGTGATTTGCGACAATGCACTGCTCTTGGACCACGGCTTTGTTGTGGAACAAGGAACGCCTGATAGAGTCATAGACACCTACAATTTTCTACTGGCAAAGAAATCCAAGGGCGAAGAGGTCCGCTTCCAACCACACGCCAGCGGGGAGGCCAGATCCTACGGAAATTTCAAAGTACAAATCGCCGAGGTTCACTTGCTCAATGAGCTCGGAGAGCCTGCCGAGCATTTTGTCTCCGGCGCAGCCTGTACCATGACAATGATACTCAAGGCCAACGAAAATGTTGACGATCTGACAGTGGGCATTCTCATCCGCGATAGATTCGGCCAGGACATTTTCGGAACCAACACGCACCACTTGAACCTGCCCATTTCCTTGAAAAACGGTGAGAAATGTCAGGTTAAATATCTCATCCGGGAGCTGAATCTTGGCCCCGGCAAATACACCCTCACCGTAGCGGCTCATAAATCCGAGACGCACATCCAGGACTGTTACCAATGGATCGATGTCATGAAAACCTTTGAAGTGACAAGAAGCAGCGATTTTGCTTTTGTCGGCCTCTCGAAACTCAAACCTGATGTAAATATAAAAACATTATGAAAGCCAATCACATACCGGAAATACGACTCGAAGACTTGATGGAAAAAATCAGAGCTGAGGTTAATAGCCGCAAGGCTCAGCAATTAGAAGCATTGGGGGCCGAAAAGGACCTTGATGAGTTGGCGGACTTCGAATCCGAGCGCTATGATTCGTCAGGAGGTGATACAGACGCGCGGTTTGTTGTCAAACAGCAGTATCATATCAATGACTTTCTGCAGTATCACGGCGCTGCTTTTATCAAGAATGCCTACCGCGGAATTCTAGGCCGAGAAGCAGATTTGCCCGCCTACATCTATTATTGGGGAAACCTGAAGGCAGGCAAGATGTCAAAAATAGAAATCCTGGGACGCCTGCGGTTTTCTGCTGAAGGCCGGGCGAAACGAGCTCATGTGCATGGGCTGTGGCTAAGATTTGTGGTGCATCTTTCCTTTAGAATTCCTATTCTGGGATATTTCAGCCGATTAGTCGTCGGAGCTGCCAACCTTCCCACTTTGATCAAAAACATCGAAGTTAACGATTCCTACGTTAGAAGCCACCTCGCCGGACTGCAGGCCCAACTTAGCCAAATCACCAAATCAATGCAGACGAACATTTCTGAAATCAAGGAGATTGTGGCTGACCTGCAGATGAAAAACAGCACCTCGGCACAGCTCGACTTATTGGCTTCAAATAAGTGGAAGATCAATGAATTGGAGCAATCCGCCGCCAATAAAGCGGACCGAATCGAGTTGAAGAAGCTGGCTGCTGTCAAGGCGGATCGCAGCGAACTGGAGAGCTTTGCCTCGCGCAAGGCGGACATCTCCTTTATTGACCATTTGAACGATTCAAAAGCTGACCGAAGCGAAGTGCAGGATCTCTTTTCCCATCTAACCGACGGTATGAGGCAGCTTCATGATTTCCGCCGAAGTCTGGTGGACCAGGAGCGTCGCCTACGAATACTCCTGGAAGAAGTACGGAAAAATCTGGGCGGTCACCCTCCGGAGATACTTATACCTAAGTTGGAAGCCGAGCGGGATCATCTGCTGGATGCACTTTACGTATCGTTTGAAGACCGGTTTCGGGGCACCAACGCTGAGATTAAAGAAAGGCAAAGAATCTACATCGATTATCTGCAGCGTTCCAAGGTGGGCTCTATTGACAGC
>JAVEVM010000012.1:0-12667 GCA_034005055.1 Desulforhabdus sp.
TCATAAAATCTATTGTTGTGGGTGTCCCTCTACCCCTCGACTTCCTCCAGGATCGACATGGGCTGGGTGAATTCGTCAAAGCATTTTTGATCGTCCGAGACGATGATCGCTCCCTGGAAGCGTCCCACAAGCGGGCTGTCCTGGCTTCCCGGCAAATCGGCCGTCGGTATGGCGGTGGCGGCAAGACCGGTTGCGGCTATCATGAATGAGATCAGAAAAGCAAATAGTAGTCTGAACATGACTTCCTCCTTCTCCTTATCCGGCCACATTATGGTTTGTTGAGATCGATAAATCAAGTCTCAGACCGGGGCTCCGGGACACCTTCGGGGCTTTCGGCCCCTTCTCGAACCGAGACAATTTCCCATTTGGGAAGCCGGTCAATGGCCTCCTGCCACGCATGAAAACCTGCCATCACAATAATGGAGGTTAGAAAAATGAAGAACAGCAGGAGCTTGCCAATATAGCCGACGGGCAGAAACAAACCGAATAGAGCGAGCAGTAAGAGAAGAGCAGACGGCAGCGTCTGGGTGTGGAGATACAAGCTCATAAGATAGGAAGTAAACTGGCACTTGCAATTGGGACTCGGCAAAAGAAAGACATTCTGCGTCGCAGTCTGCGCTGGCAAAATTGTGAGAGGCAAAAGCCGCGGACAAAATCCTCCCTTTGTTACTCGCATTGTGTAACTTCCTGCAGCGTACCAGATCTTATAGATGCCTCTGGCGTCCGTCGTTAGCGGTCCCAACACGCGTTGCATGGTCGCCGTCGAAAGGAGCTCAACCGTCGCGCCGCTAACCGGGCTAGGGGGCGTCGTGCAAGGAGTGTTGACAACACCTTGCACCAGACCATATGCAGCCATAATAATCCTCCTCCTTTTTTAAAAATGAATGATTAATGAGGTATAGAAACTGTGCTCGTCCAGATCCTCGGAAAAGTCCAAGCCTTGCAGAATCGACCCACCCACGTCTCTGCCAAATCGATATTGATAGGCAAAATCGAACATAAACCGGCCGATGCCAATTCCAGAGCCGAACGTCACGCCAAAGAAATCGTCAGGACTTTTCTCTGCCGGGGCTGGATCGTAAAAAAAGCCCATTCGCAACGGGATCACATATTTGGGCCTTATGATGAGGTATTCGGCTCCGAGCCTCACTTGCATCGTTGGATCTATATCCGATTCATCCACGGGTAATCCGCTCACCGGAGAAATTTCGACCCCATCGGCATTCGTTAGAATAAAGTCCTGCCATTCCGTCCGGTAAAGGTCGGCGGAAAGGGTGAACTTGTCCGAAAATCGGTAGGCTACCCCCAGCCCGTAGGACATGGGCATATCAAGTTGTTGATCGGCAGAGCTCGATGCCACATCCTGAGCATAGGTATCGGCTCTCGCTTCCTCCTTGACAGTGTGGTCCAGGTCAGCGGTAAACGGGGTCTTGAAGACTGCCCCCAGGGTCAATTTGTCGGTGATATTCCAAAGCAGTCCAATATTGGCATTGAACCCGCTGAACGAGTAACGATCGGTACGAGCAACTTGTGCATCGAATGGGTTGCCGCCGGGATCAACGGTCGATAGGCTCATTGTGTTCCTCTGTTCCCAGGCGCTGCTGTAAAGTCCATCTTCCCAGAGGTTGAGAGTAAAACCGAACGAGAGCTGCGGTACAATCTGAACGCTGTAGGCGAGTCCATAGGCATACAGGCTGCCCGTCTGTTCAAGGTCCCAGCTCCACTGATCCTGACCGTCCATCCACTTTAGCTTCCAACTCCTGCTGAAATCGAACAGCTGTTGATAGTTGATTGAAACTATCATATTGCGCTGCAAAAGGGTGAAAGGATAAGCGAAGCTCAGGTAATTTAGAGCCGCACTGGAAACGCTCTGATCGGCAAAGTTTGCTCCAACTGCCCCGAAAGTCAAATCTTCGGTTCGCAGGAAGCCTGCACCGACCACGGAGAGCTCCGGGCGTTCAAGTTGGACAAGCCCGCCGGGGTTCCACGATGCTGCGGTGGCATCGTCGGCAACGGCGATGAAGGCACCTCCCATGCCCAAAGCTCTTGCTCCCGACCCGACCGGATTTGGCGAAGAAGGAATTTCGACCGCTTCCAAGGTTTGAGCGGAGGCCGGAGCAAATTGAAGGAACACCACAGCGCTGAAAATCCCATGCAATAAGAGAAGATTGAAAGGCGTTAGGATGTTGTATGACTTCTTGACCCTGAAATTCATGGGGTTACCTCGATCACAGGGTTGCTGCCGCTTCATCTCGCAGGCGCTCTCTTGAAATCCGAGCCGGCTCCTGCTCACTGGGTGATAACATGTTGCATGGGGCTTATTTGCGTATTGGCTGCCTGCTGCCGGATTTCCCCTTCCGACATGGATTCCCCCACCATCTTAATGACGGCTTCGCCCAGCTCGTCCACATCTGCTCCCACCGTCTCGCCGGTGACGGGATGGATGATCGGCTCGCCTTCTTCAAAAATAGTCAATAGCATGCCTGTCTTGACGCGTTGATTGCTGCCAAGATCCACGTCGATTCGATCTCCTTTTACTCTGATGACCAGCCCCTCAACCAAAGGCAGCTCGTCGCAAAGCTTGAGAGCAAGTCCCTGGCAAAGTTGCTCCAGTGTTAAAGGATCATCCACATCCTCTCCATAGACATCCACTGCTGCAATCACCAGGGAGGTTTCCGTATCAACCACTCGAACAAAGATTTCCAGAGAGTTGCCCCCTGTAACCACAGTCCCCATCAAGACGCACCTTGCCGCGAGCATTCTGCCAACCTGGAGAGCGTTCTTCTCATCGACCAAATGAGCACAACTGAGCTTATGTTCAGTAAGCACCTCTTCCAGCCTTTGTCTCTCGACCATATGAAAACGAGACCGATCTATCAGCTTTTGCAGCAAGGTCTCCTCGACTGCAATGTCATGATCATGAAGCTCCTCCCGATCATTTTTTCTTTCCAGGGGCAGCAGAGCCACTGTAAGGCGGGATTCGAGAGCGTGTATTTTTCGCAGCTTGCGGTTAATTGCCAGTTTCTTTTCCGTTCTGTTTCCCGCAGTGTCTTCTGCTTCAATCGAAAATTCATTGTTTCCAGGATGCAATATGGCGAGATACCCGAAATAAACGTTGCTGCCTTTGCGTCTCAGTATTTCCTGTCCGTTGATTTTTAAGGATCGGACTCCGTCTTCATCCCAAACCCGGCCTTCAAGATAGATCTGGTCTAAAAACACTTCCTGCTCGATCATCCAGTTCTTCAGCTCAACTCTTGGTGACGTACGGTCGGCCGCCTCCGATGGGGCGCTAGCGATTATCAGATGAAACGGGTCGATTGCAGCCAGTTGAATGTACCTTCGCAATGCCAGCTCGGGCAGAAGTTTTATTTCCGCTCGAGTGTGATTGCCGGCAAGGTCTTGTGCCTCTATTCGTATCGTGTCTTGAGCGGGTGTCAGATCGACCGTAGTGCTCAGAGCGAATTCCTTTACCGGGCCTCCCAGTATCTGCCGATCATTGACCTTGATTTCGCGCACACCTGAAGTATCAGAGACGTAGCCGGTAATCCTTACCTGGGTCGTCCTTTTCGTGACGCCCTCAACCGGTTCGTCAATGCTCAAAACCGGACCTTGCCAGTCCGCCCAAACAACCCGTTCTTGTTGTGAGGTTTTTCCGACCAAATCCTTGGCCGCAACTCGGATCAGGTTTTTGCCTGATTTCAATGGACAATATGTCTCGAACGGCACTTTAGGGGCGGACAGGTCAATCCTGATGGCCTGCCCGTTGACTTCCACACTCTTCACATAACAATCGTCTGTCGCCACGCCTTTCACCAAAACAGCGGCGCTGTTGGTGAAGCTTTCGCCGGCCGGCGAACTGATCTGAATATCGGGGGCCGAGGTATCTTGCGATTCTTTCAAGATCTTTTGTTTTCTGGTCAGGTCCAAATAGAATTGGGCTTTGGCGGAGCTCTCTGAAGACAATGATTCTTCGAGCTCAAAGGCAGCCTCCTCAAAACGGCCCTGATAGAAAAGGACGATACCAAGCTCCCTGTGCGGGAAATAGTTGATAAAATGCATTCCGTAAGTTCTCGCTCTACGCTGATCGCGTTCGCGCCTTCGCAAAGCTTCCCGCAAATCAGCTTCGGCTTGCTTCCAATACCGCTCCGCTTGATAGGAAAGAGCCCGTTCGTAGTAGTTCCACCACCGTCCTCGGAAAGGACGTTTTGTGACCGGGTATGATTTCGTTTCTTTACCGATGGGGGCTCCGATGTAATTCCGTTCGCATCCCTGTCCCGCAAAAAGCATCAGGGAAACACTGATCAGTATTAGGCTCGGTGAAGTTCTCACGCGTCTAACCTTCCGCACTCAAAAGCTCACCCCACTGCCGCAAGCTCAATCGCTCCGCTTTCTCACCGAAGCGATTCACGGCAGCTGCTGTATCCTCATCCCTATCTTCAGAACAGTCGAAGGGTTATAGGGTCTGGTGAGGCAGAAATCGGCCTCAACCTGATCGACTACCAACTCGACGTCTGTGAGCCCCTTTTCCGCCACTTGCATTTGCATGCCTGGAGCCACACCCAGGCTTTTTCCCACGTTCAGCCGCGCAGTCCGCTCTTTGATGTCGGTGATGAGGCCCCGGATGGGATAATCACTGACAACCTTCTGCAGAAGGTCATCTGTCAGATCCTTTAGCATCTCCATTGGCTGCTGGGAGATCTTGGTTGTTCCCGAGGCACTAGCAACGATACGGGTTGTTTCAATATCGATTGCCTTCAGAGATACCTGCAATTGGCCCCTGTAGCGAATGATCGATCCGGAAACCAGAATCCTCGCCGAAAGTATTCTGCCCAGCTGCAAAAGCGTATCCGGATCGCTCAGCTCGGAATTACTCAAGCGCAGTTCGCCCAGCAGGATATCAAGCAGGGGGCGATCAACCAGATGCAGACGGGATGAAGCGGCAATCGCTCGTACTACCTGTTCCTCGATGAGAGCATCTTCTCCTTCTATGGGAGCAGGTGTGCCCTTGCTTTCAAAACCACTGGAGAAGAAATAGAGTGGCTTTGATTTCCATTCCAATGCCTTTGCGGACTTTCGCCCACCACCTTCGCGGTATTCTTTCGCAAGATCGGCGATAAGGGTCGCAACACGCGCCTTCTTTTCAGCCCGCTGCGAGTATTCCAACCGCTCCAAGCTCCTTTGGTACATAACATTCGAGAGTTGATCGGAGCTGTTGATGGTGTTTGCCCGTTTGAAATGCTCCAATGCTTTTTCGTTCTTCCCAAGGTGTTCCAGAGCGATACCTTTGGCAACGTGTGCCTGCACGAACGAGGGATCGGCTGCCAAGGCAAGATCGAATTCCGCTTCTGCCTGATCGATGCTCCCCTGGAGAAGAAAGACTCGTCCAAGCCCATAATGGCATTCGGCTTTTTGCCAGGTGTCTAATCCCCCCGCCTGCAATGCTTGCTGGTAGAAGATTCTTGATCTTTCAAAATCTCCTTTAGCCAGAGCCAGGTGTCCTTGAGTAACTATCAAATGATCTCTAACGGTCTCGTCATTTTGGGCCAGAGAAAGCAGCGCTTCAACCTTGTCCAGATCTCCACGAAACAAATAAACTCCCGCCAGAGCCTGCAGGTAACCAGGACTGTCGTGCTGTAGCGAGCTTATAAGATGCTCCACCTCATTTGCCTTATTGCTGTGCATCATTGCGAAGATATCGTCTGTGAGATTCCTCTGATTGTTTTGTGTCAACCAGGATTTCCCGACAAGAGCAGCGACTGCAATGATGAGGACCAACACGATGAAAACCATCGAACGACTGCGAAAAGTGCGCGCTCTGTCCCTTTGCGTGGTATCCGGACCGCCTTCTTTTGCTGCAAAGTAGCGAACGTTTGGATCTCCAAAGAGACTGTATGAGCTCCAGGTCAGTAATTCTTCTCCGTAGCGTGAAATCGATTCGAGACGGGCACTCTGCAAAGCTTCTCCAACTGTGGAGCCGCGGAGAATGTGCTTATAGAAGTCTTCGGCAAAATAGGAGCTGGAGCGGTCATAAAGATCCAGAGTGCTGCCAATATAATGCCTGACACCGCTATGCAGGAATCCGCTGGCGAAGCCGTAAAGCTTTTCTTCCGACAACCAGTTTTTGCGGAGGCTGGTTTGGCAGGCGTTTGCGAAAATCAGCGAGGGAACGAAGCCTTTGTTCGTCAACTGCAGCAGCGAGGCAACTTCAAAATCGCTGTCAGCGAGCAGCAGAGCGCTCGTAGAAGGGTCGTACGGATCAGATTTGGAGTGCCCGGCGTAATGAAGAATGTCATACTGGGCAAAATTGTCTTTGAAAAACTCGCAGGTGACTTCCGCGCTGCGGACATCAACTATAAGTCCGTTTCCTTCCAGCTTGATCACGTTTTGGATAACGGCGGCTTCATGTTTAGCGGCCGGCAGAGATCCTCTCGGGTCTGTAATCACAAGCATGCGAATGGGCGGGCAACGAACAGGTTGAAAATCGGCTTTGCTTTGCCCGTTCGTCGATACAACTTTGCCCATCGCGTATTTCAGGCATAGAAAGCTTTCATCGTCATGCAATAACTCCCAAGGGATATAGCTCAGACTTTGAGCGATCTCCAAAAGAAGATTTCGGGGCTTTATTTTGCTGATGAACTGATCGAGCTCCGGTGGGATAAGGGCGCCATAGAGCTGCTCGCCAAGCTGTCGTATTTGGGCAAGATTACTTTTTGACGACCTGCCATGCTCATCTACTTTCGTCAGGTGTTCGTCGAAATCCTGAACGAGCTCGCGAAGCAGGCGCTCGTGGAAGGGATATTGCACATGTAACAGAACCGGTTCGTCGCTCTCATGGATGCTTTCGGCTTGCAGCGTGATCTGGCCTCCCGACAGGCCAAAGGATAGTCTGAGTGTACCGGTATGGCTTTCCCCGGCGAATGCCTCGCTTTCTGGTGGAGGTATTACTCTTGAGGTTCGCTTCTGGTTCCAGATAATACGATAGGTGCGGATAGGGATTGCTTTGCCTTTGAACTTTCTGGTGCCCGCGTAATCAAACCGTATCTCCTCTTGATTGCCGATGGCATCGATCAAAGCCTGCGATGCGAGAATTTCACTCTCTCTGGCAACGGAACAAAACCGGGATGCAGTATTGACTACGTCTCCGTATACATCGTTTTGCTCGACTATGCCCACGCCATGATGCAAACCTATTTTGATGTGAATGCGTTCTTGCGATTGCTTGTAAAAGTTGGCGGTCTCAATGGTATCCTGAGTCTCTATAGCAGCTCGAGTGGCGGCTACAGGGCTGTCAAAGCAAATTAGAAGGCCGTCGCCCAGATGCTTGATGATGCGGCCGCCATGTCTGCGAATGACAGGTTTAAGCAGATCATTGTGCTGTTGAATGACGGATCGACCGCGGATATCTCCCAACGCTTCGAAAAACGTCGTAGATGCGGATATATCTGTGAACATCACCGAAATAGAACGTTGAAAGCGCTTCTGGATAGCCTGCTCAATTTCAAGCTTTTTCCTGAGACACTGTTCAAGCGAGGTGTCGACTGGGTTCTTTTGCGCCTTGGGCTCCATACTGTGTCCCTCCCTAACTTTGCTTCGTTTGCTCGGTTGACCGGAATCAAAAAACAGGAAACAAGCCGCACAGTGGTCCATTGCCCCGACCGATGGAATGGCTCTCTTTGCTGCCTGGAGATTCTGTCGGCCAGTGGAGCATGTGCAGAGTGTTAACTTCAGAGAGATGAGAAAGAGACGAAATCCTGTCAATTGAGGAAGAGCGAGCGCTGTTTAAAACTCGGCTTACGGCAGCCTGTAGGAAGATGGAAGAATACCTGCACCCAAGTTCAATCGCCCAGTCACATATTGAACTCTAATCTTATTTTTATCAAACAGATTGCACACATGTCCTGGTCCTACAATTCCTTTTTTTTCGGCTGCCCCGCTGGTGTCACCGACCGAGTATCATGATTCTGTTCGATAACGTCGGCCTCGCCCTTTCCAACCGAGCAGAAATTGTGCCAACCACGCCCCCACTGGGCGGCAACGATTTTCGAAGGAAGTACCGCGCCAACTGCACATGGTATTTCGCCGGCTTCAAATGGTCGGATGCGTCTTTGTGCTTTGCGGCACGACAACTTGGTTGCTGAATATAAGCAGTCCTTGTTTGGTTTTTTCCTTCAATTTAAATTTTTCTCCGGACCTGTGTGAGTATCGATAGGTCTACTCCTGGTCGCGATCTAATTGTCAACTTAGTTTGCAACCATAGCAAAGAGAGTCAAATCATCGCTACGGTCGCCTTTGCCTTGGTAGCTAAGGACTGTTTCTACCAGAAAATCACAAACTTCCTGGGCCGAGCGGTGACGGAATTTCAAGGCGGCCTTTTGCAGCCTCTGCCGGCCAAAGAGCTCCCCGGCAGGATTGGTCGCTTCGGTTATGCCGTCACTGTAAATGAGAAGCGTATCTCCCGGAGAGAGCACAGTCGTTTGCTCATCCAGTTCGGGCTGCTGAAGGAATCCAAGGGCCTGGCCGAAAACGCGCGGAAGCATCAGTGCCTCTCCATCGGACTGAACCAGCAGAGGGACTTCGTGGCCTGCCCGGACGTATCTGAAAGATCGTAGAGACGTTTCCAAGATGCCGTACAAAACGGTAACGAACATGTCCGACTTATCCATCTGCAATAAATGCTGGTTGACGCGTTGCAGCACTCTGCGCGGAGAGGTTGCCCGCTTTGCTTCCGCTCGCAGGAAGCTGCAGGTCATTGCCATAAAGATAGAGCCGCAATCCCTTTTCCGGAAACATCACCCACAGCAATGCCAAGAGTTTCAGCATCCAGTCTGATGATATCAAAGAAATCGCCCCCCACCACTCTGGCAGGAAGCATTCTGGCGCCCATGTCAAGGCCCTCGATGGAGGGTAGTGTGGAGGGTAGAATATTTTGTTGAATCTCCCATGCGATCTCGAGCTCTCGTTCCAGTCTTTCTTTTCCGGTTGCTTGAGCCCGGGCTTCTTGTAGATCCTTATATGCAACCGCAAGCTGGCGGCTCTTCTTTTTCAGTTCCCGGAGGCTTGTCTCGTTCGATTCGCAGAGACAGCTGCTCATGTAACACGCCAAATCGTGGGCAAAAGCCGGATGCCGGTTCAAAATAGAGCGAAATGTCTCTCGGGTCATTTCCAGCAGACGAGCCTGTGTACGGGTACGCACGCTCGCTGAGCGAGGCTTGTCCGGATTGAGCAGGCTGATCTCGCCAACACAGTGGCCGCGGCCACGAACATTCAGGATCTGCTGATCTGCTGTTCCAAGATTTTTTAAGATTTCTAACTCCCCACTCAGAATGAAGTAACAATGGTCTCCACGGTCGCCTTCATGCATGAGGATCGTGTCGGGAGGCAGCTCTAGACAGCGAGCGCTGGTTAGTAGATGGTCTCTTTCTACATCTTCCAACGATGTGAAAAGAGGCATCTTTTGAATAATCGACTCACACCTCAGACCCTCAGTCACGTTATTCTCCTTCTTTCTTTGTGACGCGGGTAGCTTCCCTTCCGATTTTAAAATCATGCTAGCAGGAACCATACCCAAATCCATTTGAGCCTCGGAAGATCCCAAGAAATACTTCACAAAAGCACCGGATCGAACTGGGGCACGGTCGTAATTTGCCGTCTGCAAGCAGGCGAAAAGATTTCTTTCCAAACTGCCACTCTGCGAGGAACTGCCGATAAAAGAAAAGCCATCTTTCAGGGTCAACTGTTTCGCGATGAGTAGTGGCTGACTCTGCAAGAAAGTGTCGATGGCTTGGAAGAGCATGGAGGAAGAATCTTCGATCAAATCTGCTTCGCGTCAATGCGCCATCCTTGTTTGCGGCTAGTCTCCGATGCACATTGTACGAGAGATTCCAAGCTTGAAATTGAAAGGATTGCTTCGGTGAATGTATTGTTATATTCGAGTATCGACAAGCAGACGTCTGCTTTGGATTCCCGCATATGGCGAAATGACAATCGGAAAACGAGGATCCAGCAGAGAGACTGGACTGTGCTGATGATCGGGATCGTTTCAGCGGACCGACAAGATGAACTGTATCAACTACCCCACATGGGGTGCACAGGTTGGATTCGAGGAAAGAAGAGTGTAACGATGGCTCCTTTATGCATAATACTCTTGTTTCTCCTGTTCGTCGCGCCTCCGGCTTTCTCCACCCAGGAAAAAGAAGAGACCATTCAGATTGCCGAGCATTTGTCAATCGCAATCAAGACCGAGCGCATGATCGACAGCCACACATCTTATGAATTCGGCTATCCTTTTTCCCCCTACCAGGCGCCATTGAGCCGCCTGGAATTTCCCCTCGATTCGTGGTGGGGCGGGGCCGAGCTGCGCGCGATATTTCCCCGGTTTTCATTCGGGCTGGAGGTTCTTACGAACATGTCTCAGGAGGCGGACGGCGGTATGCGGGACTCGGACTGGGATGATGAAGATAATCCCGACCTGAAGACCATTTACAGCGAGTCGAAATGTCGCCTGGAGCAAAGCTATGTTCTCAACGCCGATGTAGATATGAAAATATCGGACTGGCTCGGCCTTCCCAAGTGGCTTGATTTGCGCCCGGTTGCAGGATTCCGCTGGCAGAATTTCAACTTCGTGACCCACGACGGGATACAGTTCGAATTGGGTGAGCCTCCCCTCCTTCTTCATGGAGACGGCATCAGCTTCGAGCAGACTTACGCGCAGTATTTCGTGGGCATGCGGGCCGCGCTTGATATGGGGAGGCGTTTGAAGCTCAAGAGCCTTGCGATGCTAGCGCAATTTGACTGGGCATATGTGGAAGGCCATAACAAAGACCACCACCTGTTGCGCGAGGGTATCCGCTACACTTTTGAGGATACGACCGGTCATGCCTGGCATGGATCGATCGGACTTAAAGCGGGTCTTCTAAAACAATTCTCCATTGGCTTGGAAGCCGATTTCTTGTCAATCTCAACGGAAGGCTCTCACCGGTTGGTGAATCCTCCTTTTGACATTGACCTGACCTGGTCAAACGGGGTCGAAGTCTGGTCGTACCAGAATCGCATTGCTTTGATGCTCCAGTACGTCTTCTGACGGAAAGATTCCGGCTTCGGTCATCTGTTTGGAATCGAAGGAATCGGCGCTTCAATCCATAAGCTCGATGCGTCGGTCGACATGCTCAACCACTTCGATTCCCAGTTTTCCCAGCTCTTTTTTAGCAAGGGGAGTCACAGAGCCGGTTACCCAGAGCAAATGTTTGCCCTTAACCGGTGGATTTGACTGTCGATAGTGGGTGATAAGCTTGGGAACCGCCGTGCTCGCTTTTTCGGTCCACATCCCGTAGTCGAGGGGGAAAGGTATCAGGAGATTGCCATCAGCGGATCGGGCAAATGCCAGCGGAGGCACCGTGGATATTTGCCGTATGGGAGAAATCTCTGCATGGTAACCTCTTAGAATTTCCGCCATGTTGGTGAAGAAATTGGCGGTCTCTTCGTCATCGGCTGCGAGGGACAATTGAATAAATCCGTCCACACCACGGGTTCCTTTCATTTCTGCCAGAGAACCGACCATAATGGTATTGTGTCGTGGCGTATAGGCGGGATGATCGAGGTATTTCTCCACTAGATCCTTGGGCATTCCCATGTTCGTCAGTTTTTCGGCGTTGATTTGACGAAGCCTTGCCGGGGGTTCTTCTTTGAGCAGATTGTTGAACTGTTCCCCCAGACGGGTATAGCTGACCGTCAAAGCTGCCGGTCCCCCCAACGGCAAGAGAGCCGCCGAAACGCTCAAAGAACCTGCCGCACCTGCCCATCCGACCCGGTTCAGCTCCTTTTGCAGCACCGAATTGCTCGAATAAACATCCACGCCCAAACTGTAGGCGTAATCTCTTTTGTAGGAGGCAACTGTCAATGCCTGCTTCAGGCTGCTGTCCTCGCTGGGGTTTTTGGGTGAGTTGAGGTTCGTCTGAACGTTGCTGAAAAGCCTCGAAACCCCCTTGGGGATTCCGGATAATGTATCGACCGGGTCGGTAATCAGGTTTTCACCGAACTCGATCGGCATTCTGCCCGCCTTTCTGACCGATTCCAGATATGCCTTGCTGGTCGATACTTTTCGCAGCACGGCAATGGCATTTATCTCCTTCAGCAGTTTGCGCAGGGCGCCGTCTCCGGTGACGTTGAACGATCCGAAATCGGAGTCTACGGTGAAATTATCCATATACCCGTACGACACGACCTTTTCTTGAATTCGATAATGCGGTCCCGCAATCATATCTGCAGGCAGAAAATCGGATGCCCGTCGATTGCCCGGACGTTCGTACCGGATGGTCTCTGCAGCGGCCGCCAAGGCGAAGAAGATCACCAGAAAAAGCAGGCATGCCGAAATCCGAATGCCACTCCTGCGCAATTTCTTTGCGAAAAGAAGATCACTCATTTACCCCTCCTTCAATGCTTCGCTCAGTCGATGATTTAAGATCCCCCAGAAATAAAACTCACGAAAGCTTTACCACGCCGATTTACTTTTGATCAACCAGGATCAAGAAGACCCACTTCCCCATAGGGCTGGTGATGAATAAAATTGAATAGGTCAGATAATCTCGAAACGACAACCGGAAGCGAACCGGGACTAGATCAAGCGATTCACAGGAATTAACGGCGGTTGCATTCGGTTAATTACCGGGAT